>JAFMJM010000015.1 GCA_017853455.1 Acidimicrobiia bacterium
GCACCACCCCGACCGGCGTCAGGCCGAAATCCGTCACGACCCGACCGTCACGACCGTCACGACCCCGCCTTGCGCAGCGGCGCCCAGTGCAACAGCAGGCGCTTCTCGCCCGCACCCCGGAAGCGCACCACCGCCTCGGCGTCCTCGCCCTTCCCCACCACGTCGAGGATGACCCCCTCGCCGAACGCCTCGTGCACGACGTCGTCACCGACCTTCAGGCCCAGGTGCTCGGCGCCGCGGGCACCCGACTGCGGTGCGGCCGGCGGCGGGCGGTCGTCGTCGGGGCGCCGCACGGCCGAGGTGACCAGGTCGTCACGCCGGTCGGAACGCCGGAACCGGGCCCGGTCCTCGCCGACCGTGCGCACCAACTCCTCGGGGATCTCGTGCAGGAACCGGCTCGGCGGGAAGAAGTCCGTCGAGCCGAACAACGTGCGGCTCCAGGCGTGGCACAGGTAGAGACGCTCCCGCGCCCGGGTGATGCCGACGTAGCAGAGGCGGCGCTCCTCCTCGAGCTCGTCGGGGTCGCCCAGGCTGCGGATGTGCGGGAAGATGCCGTCCTCGAGGCCGGTGAGGAACACCACCGGGTACTCGAGGCCCTTCGCCGAGTGCAGGGTCATCAGGGTGATCGCCCGCAGCTCGCCGGTCTCGTCGGCGACGTCGAGGTCGGTGACGAGCGACACGCTCTCCAGGAACGCCTGCACCCGGGGCAGCCCGCGGGGCACCTCCGGCACCTCGCCGTCGCCGAGGTCGGCGAGGGTGGCCAGCACCGACGGGTTGCCGGAGTCGAGGGCCTCGTCGAACTCCTGGCACACCCCGACGAGCTCCCGCAGGTTCTCGACCCGGCCCAGCGACTCGATGGTGCGCTCGGCCTCGAGCTCGGCGAGGTAGCCGGTGCGGTGGAGGATCGCCTCGACCGTGGCGGCCACCCCACCGGCGACGACCTGCTCGAAGTCGACCATCAGGCCGAGGAGGTCCTTGACCCCGCCCAGCGCCTTGCCGGTGATCCCGGCCGCGGCACCGTCACGGAGCGCCTCACGGAACGTGAGCTCGTTGGCGGAGGCGTAGGCGTCGACCCGCCCGATGGAGGTGTCGCCGACGCCTCGTTTCGGGACGTTGACGATGCGCTTCCACGAGACCTCGTCGTCGGGGTTGACCAACGCCCGCAGGTAGGCAAGCACGTCCTTGACCTCGCGGCGGTCGTAGAACTTGGTGCCGCCCACCACCCGGTAGGGCAGTCCGGCGCGCACCAGCGCCTCTTCGATCACGCGGCTCTGGGCGTTGGTCCGGTAGAAGACCGCCGTGTCGTTGAAGCCGACCTCGGCGGCGTCGACCAGCCGGGCGATCTCCTGGGCCACGAACGACGCCTCGTCGTGCTCGTCCTCGGCCTGGTAGCGGGTGAGCAGCTCGCCCCCGACCTGCTCGGTCCAGAGGTGCTTGGGCTTGCGGGCGGCGTTGTTCGCGATGACCGCGTTGGCGGCGTCGAGGATGTGCTGGGTGGAGCGGTAGTTCTGGTCGAGGACGATGATGGTGGCGTCGGGGAACGCCTCCTCGAAGCGCATCAGGTTGCGGAAGTCGGCGCCCCGGAACTTGTAGATCGACTGGTCGGTGTCGCCGACGACCAGCAGGTTGCGGTGGTGCTCGGCGAGCATCTGCACCAGCTCCCACTGGGCGATGTTGGTGTCCTGGAACTCGTCGACGAGCAGGTGCTCGAAGCGCTGCTGCCAGCGGGCCAGCACGTCGGGGTGCTCGCGGAACAGCTTCACGACCAGCACGAGGAGGTCGTCGAAGTCGACGGCGGAGGCGTCGAGGAGGCGCCGCTGGTACTCGGAGTAGACCTTGGCCAGCATCTTCTCGGGCGGGGTGACCGCCCGGGCCTCGTAGTCGGCGGGCATCACCAGCTCGTTCTTGAGCGCCGAGATGCGGGAGTGCAGCTGCCGCGGCGGGAACCGCTTCGGGTCGAGGTCGAGGTCACGTCGGACGAAGTCGACGAGGCGGGTGGCGTCGGCCTGGTCGTAGATGGTGAACGACGTGCGCATGCCGAGGTGCTCGGCCTCGCGCCGGAGGATGCGCGAGCACGCCGAGTGGAACGTGGAGACCCACATGCGCTGCGCCACCGGCCCGACGAGGTCGCCGACCCGCTCCTTCATCTCGCCGGCGGCCTTGTTGGTGAACGTGATGGCCAGCACCCGGAACGGCGAGACGTGGCGGGCCTGCACCAGCCAGGCGATGCGGTGGGTGAGCACCCGGGTCTTGCCCGACCCGGCGCCGGCGACGACCAGCAGCGGACCGTCGGGGGCCTCGACGGCCTCGCGCTGCACGGGGTTGAGACCCTCGAAGAGCATCTCGTGGTCGGACCGGTTCACCGGGGGATCGTACACACGTTCGGTGCGCGACCCGGTGCGTGCGGAGCGTGCGGACCTCCCCGTTGTTTGGGTGATAGTTGGGGCCAGAGGCCCCACAATCACCCAAACAACGGGGTGGGGTGAGGTGGGGTCAGACCTCGAGGAGCAGGGTGACGGGGCCGTCGTTGACGAGCTCGACCTGCATGTCGGCGCCGAAGCGGCCGGTGGCGACCGTCGCACCGAGGTCGCGCAGCGCGGCGCAGAACTCCTCGACCAGCGGCTCGGCGTGGTCGCCACGGGCGGCGTCGCCCCACGACGGTCGACGCCCGCGCGACGTGTCGGCGTAGAGGGTGAACTGACTCACCACCAGCACCTGTCCCCCGACGGCACTCACGGGCAGGTTCATCACGCCCTCGTCGTCGGCGCAGATGCGCAGGCCCCACACGCGATCGGCCAGGCGCCGCGCCTCGGCCGGACCGTCGGAGTGGGTCACGCCCACCAGCGCGCAGAGACCGGGGCCGATGGCCCCGGTCTCGACGTCGTCGACGGTGACGCGGGCACGGGCGACCCGCTGGACGAGCGCCCGCACGATCGGCCTGCGGCGCGTTCGACCGGGAGCCCGTGGAGCCCGCCGAGCCGCGGTCTAGGCCGCGCTCTCCATGGCCGCGGTGTACTCGCCCTTGGCGGCGAGGCCGTTGAGGCGCGCCCGCTTGGCGAAGGCGGCCTGACCGGCGCCGAGGTTGGCGGCCTGCCCACCCCACGCCTTGAGCGCCGGGGCCTGCAGCGCCCGACCGTAGGAGAACGACAGCGCCCACGGGAGCGGGCCCATTGTGTTCATCAGGTTCAGGCGGGCGGTGGCGTCCTCGTCGGACTGCCCGCCCGACAGGAACACGATGCCGGGAATGGCGGCCGGCACGGTCGCCCGGAACACCCCGAGGGTCGTGGCGGCGATCTCCTCGTCGGAGGCCTGGGTCGCGGCCGAGTACCCCGACAGCACCATGTTGGGCTTGAGGATCGTGCCGGGCAGGTACACGCACTGACGGAACAGCTCGTCGAAGAGCTCCTGCTGGGCCCGGGCCGTCACCTCGGCGGCGCGCTCGATCGTGTGCGTGCCGTCCATGAGCACCTCGGGCTCGACGATCGGCACGATCCCGGCCTCCTGGCACAGGGCGGCGTAGCGGGCCAGGGCGTGGGCGTTGACCCGGTAGCAGTTCTCCGACGGGAGGTCGTCGGTGATCGAGTAGGTGGCCCGCCACTTGGCGAAGCGCGCCCCCAGCTCGTAGTACTCGGCGAGGCGCTCGCGCAGCCCGTCGAGGCCCTCGGTGACGGTCTCACCCGGCGAGCCGGCCAGCGGCTTCGCCCCGGTGTCGACCTTGATGCCGGGGATGACACCCAGGTCGGCGAGGTACTTCGGGAACGGCACGCCGTCGTCGGTCGACTGACGGATCGTCTCGTCGAAGAGGATCACACCGCTGATGTGGTCGGCCATGCCGGGCGTCGTGAACAGCATCTGGCGGTAGGTCTGCCGGTTGCCCTCGGTCGAATCGACGCTGATCGAGTCGAAGCGCTTCTTGATCGTGCCGCTCGACTCGTCGGCGGCGAGGATGCCCTTGCCCGGAGCGACCATGGCGTTCGCGATCTGGGACAGGGCTGCGGTGTCGAAGGACATTGGTTTCACTCCCATTCGATGGTGCCGGGCGGCTTGCTGGTGATGTCGTAGGCCACCCGGTTGATACCCGGGACCTCGTTGATGATCCGTGACGCCATCCGCTCGAGCAGGTCGTGCGGAAGGCGGGCCCAGTCGGCGGTCATCGCGTCTTCCGACGTGACCGCCCGGATCACGACCGGGTATTCGTACGTGCGGCCGTCGCCCATCACCCCGACGGTGCGGACGGCGGGCAGCACGGCGAAGCTCTGCCAGATCTCGCGGTAGAGGCCGGCGCGCCGGATCTCCTCGACCACGACGTGGTCGGCCTGCTGGAGGATGTCGATGCGCTCGGGCGTGATCTCGCCGATGATGCGCACCGCCAGCCCGGGACCGGGGAACGGCTGACGCCACACGATGTCCTCGGGGAGCCCGAGCTCCTCGCCGACGGCGCGCACCTCGTCCTTGAACAGCTGGCGCAGCGGCTCCACCAGGTCGAAGTCCATGTCGTCGGGGAGACCACCGACGTTGTGGTGCGACTTGATGGTGGCGTTGTCGCCACCACCCGACTCGACGATGTCGGGGTAGAGGGTTCCCTGCACGAGGAAGCGGGCGTCGGAGAGGTCGCGGGCGACCTCCTCGAAGACCCGGATGAAGGTCTCGCCGATGATCTTGCGCTTGGCCTCGGGCTCGGTGACGCCCGCCAGCCGGTCGAGGAAGCGGTCCCCGGCCTTGACGTGGATCAGGTCGACCTCGAACTGCCGCCGGAACGTCTCCTCGACCTGTTCGGCCTCGTTGAGGCGCAGCAGACCGGTGTCGACGAACACGCAGGTGAGCTGGTCGCCGACGGCCTTGTGGACGATGGCGGCCGCCACGGCGGAGTCGACCCCACCCGACAGCCCGCAGATCACCCGTCCGTCGCCGACCTGGGCGCGGATCTCGGCGACGGCGTCCTCGATGATCGAGGTGTTCGTCCAGGTGGGCCGGGCGGCGCAGGCCTCGAAGAGGAACGCCCGCAGCACGTCCTGGCCACGCTCGGTGTGGGCGACCTCGGGGTGGAACTGCACGCCGTAGAACCCGCGGTCGCGGTCCTCGAGGGCGGCGATCGGGGCGCCGGGGGTGGAGGCGGTGACGGTGAAGCCGTCGGGGGCGACGGCGATGGCGTCGCCGTGGCTCATCCAGACCGTCTGCTCGGCGTCGAAGGCGTCGAGCACCACCGACGCGCCCTCGGCGCGGGTCATGACGGTGCGGCCGTACTCGCCGCCACCGGTGCGCCGGACCTCGCCACCGAGCTGCTGGGCGAGGAGCTGCGCTCCGTAGCAGATGCCGAGCACCGGGATGCCGGCGTCGTAGATCGCCGGGTCGACGGTCGGGGCGTCGTCGACGTGCACCGAGGCCGGACCGCCCGAGAAGACGATCCCGACCGGACGCTTGGCGAGCATCTCCGCGACCGGCATCGTGCGCGGGACGATCTCGGAGTAGACCCGCGCCTCGCGGATGCGCCGGGCGATCAGCTGGGCGTACTGCGCCCCGAAGTCGACGACCAGGACGGTGTCGTGCGCGGTCGACATCGTGGTGTCAGCGACCCATCCCGACGCCCTGGCTCCGCTGCAGCGACTTGCCCTCCGTCTGCAGCGACGGGGCGACCATGACCTCGGCCTTCTGGAACTCCTTGACGGTCTCGTAGCCGGTGGTGGCCATCGAGGTGCGCAGGGCGCCGAAGAGGTTGAGGGTGCCGTCGTTCTCGCGGGCCGGCCCGACGAGGATCTCCTCGAGGGTCGCCTTGCGCCCGGCGTTGACGCGGGCACCGCGGGGCAGGGTCGGGTGGAAGGTGGCCATGCCCCAGTGGAAGCCGCGCCCGGGCGCCTCGTAGGCCGACGCGAGCGGCGAGCCGATCATGACGGCGTCGGCACCGCAGGCGATGGCCTTGGCGATGTCGCCACCGGTGCGCATGCCGCCGTCGGCGATGACGTGCACGTAGACGCCGGTCTCGTCGAGGTGCCGGATGCGCGCACCCGCGGCGTCGGCGATGGCGGTGGCCTGCGGGACGCCGATGCCGAGCACTCCACGGCTGGTGCAGGCGTGGCCCGGACCGACACCGACGAGGATGCCCACCGCACCGGTGCGCATGAGGTGCAGCGCCGTCGAGTAGGACGCGCAGCCACCGACGATGACCGGGATCTCGTACTCGCGGATGAACTTCTTCAGGTTGAGCGGCTGGCGCGACTCGTCCTTGGAGACGTGCTCGGCGGAGACGACCGTGCCCTGCACCACCAGGATGTCGAGCTCGGCGGCGAGCAGCGTGGGGGCGTAGGCCTCGACCCGCTGCGGGGTGAGCGACGCGCAGGTGGTGATGCCGGCCTCGCGCAGCTCGACGACGCGCTGACCGACCAGCTCGTCCTTCATCGGCTCGCTGTAGATCTCCTGCATCCGCCGCGTGGCCTTCTCGGGCTCGAGCGTGGCGATCTCCTCGAGCAGCGGCTCGGGGTCCTCGTAGCGGGTCCAGAGCCCCTCGAGGTTCAGGCAGCCCAGGCCGCCGAGGCGACCGAGCTCGATGGCGGTGGCCGGCGAGACGACGCCGTCCATGGCCGACGCGATCAGCGGCAGATCGAAGTGGAAGGCGTCGATGTCCCAGGAGATGTCGACGTCCTCGGGGTCGCGCGTGCGCCGACTCGGCACGATGGCGATGTCGTCGAACCCGTAGGCCCGTCGCCCCGACTTGCCGATCCCGATCTCGACTTCCACGGGCACCTCCGCCGCCGCCGCAAAGGGTCAGGATAACCCGGCGCACCTCCGGAAGTCGGCCCGGGGCGGGGTCGGATCGGGGGCTCCGGTCAGGTCGCGCCCGCGACCACCGGGGCGAGGTGCGCGAGGAAGCCGACCAGGATCCGTGCCGTGGCACCCCAGACGGTCTCGCCCTCGAGCTCGAAGAAGTGGATCGGCCGGTCGGGTCCGGTGCCCACCACCATCTCGGCGGGGATGTCCCAGCGCTCCTCGCGGAAGACGTCGTCGCGCAGCAGCTCCGACAGGGACACGTCGAAGACCGCCGCGACCTCCCGGGGGTGGGGCACGAGGTCCGGACGGCCCGGGAGGATGCCGACGAACGGGGCGAGGGCGAAGCGGGCCGACACGGTGACGAGGTGGTCGAGCTCGCCGGCCACCTCCACCGCTGCTGGGTCGAGCCCGATCTCCTCGTGGGCCTCGCGCAGCGCGGTGGCACGCAGGGAGGCGTCGAGGCCGTGCTCGTACTTGCCCCCGGGGAAGGCGATCTCGCCCTGGTGGGACGGCATGGTGGTCGGACGCTTGGTCAGGATGACCCGGGTGTCCCCGTCCTCCTCGAAGAGCGGGACGAGCACCGCGGCGGGACGGGTGTCGGGGCCGCCGCGGCCGGTGCGGGGCGGCGGCAGATCGGCGCAGGCCGCCCGGACGGCGGCGAGAGGCACCCGGGTGAGTGCGTGGGTCAGGTCGGCCCAGGGCGGCGGACCGCCGGGCCGGAACGACGAAGGCCGGGGGATCGCTTGCGCGCCCCCCCGGCCGTTCGCGGGGTTCTCCGACCGGCTCGGGTCCGGTCGACCGGCCGGCGGTGCCGGCTGGTCGGGCGCCCGCTCGGCGGGCACCACGACTACTTCTTCTTCGACGAGATCTTCGCCAGGATGTCGCGGCTGGAGAGGATCAGGAGGTCCTCACCGTCGACGGTGATCTCGGTGCCGCCGTACTTCGAGTAGACGACGGTGTCGCCGACCGCGAGGTCGAGCGGGATGATCTCGCCGGTCTGCTCCGAACGGCGACCCGGGCCCACGGCCAGGACCTCGCCCTGCTGGGGCTTCTCCTTGGCGGTGTCCGGGATGACCAGACCGCTGACGGTGGTCTGCTCGGGCTCACCGGTGCGGACGACGATGCGGTCCTCCAGCGGCTGCAACTTCATCGATGCCTCCTGGCACGGGTCTGGGCGGGACCGGCGGTCGGCCGGCCCCCGGGCGGGGACGGCACTCGGGCGATCCGACCCGGGGGGACCCCCTGACGGGGTTAGCAGTCGGGACCGGTGAGTGCTAAATCCACGATACCCGGTCCGGCGCCGACCGACAACCCGGGCACCACCGGGGCCCCCGGCCGGCCTCAGCCGAGGCCCAGGTTGGGGTCCACCCCGGCGTCGAGCGGGGTCGGCCCGTCGGCGACCAGGCGCACGGCGGCCGCCGCCGCGATCATGGCGGCGTTGTCGGTGCACAGGGCGAGCGGCGGCAGGAAGACCTCCCGGCCCGTGGCCGCCGCCAGCGCCGCCGTCCGCTCCCGCAGCCGCGAGTTGGCGGCCACCCCGCCACCCAGCACCAGCGTGGCCGCCCCCACGGCGTCGGCCGCCCGGGCCAGCTTGTCGACGAGCTGGTCGACCACCGCCTCCTGGAACGACGCCGCCACGTCGGCGACGGGCGCCTCGGGGTGGGCCCGCACGTACTGGACGACCGCGGTCTTGAGCCCGGAGAACGACGCGTCGAGCTCGCCGGGCATCGCCCGGGGGAAGGCGATCGCGGTGCGGTCGCCGTCGGCGGCGAGGCGGTCGATCGCCGGGCCACCCGGGTAGCCGAGGCCGAGGAACCGGGCCACCTTGTCGAAGGCCTCACCGGCCGCGTCGTCGACGGTGCTGCCCAGCACGCGGTGCTCGCCGCGGGCCGCGACCTCCACGAGCAGGGTGTGCCCACCCGACACCAGCAGGACGGCCAGGGGCGTGGCGAGGTCGTGGTCGAGCCACCCCGCTCCGCAGTGGGCCTCGAGGTGGTTCACCCCCACGTACGGGACGTCGGCCGCGAGGGCGAGTGCCTTCGCGGCGCTGACCCCGACCAGCAGCGCACCCGCCAGCCCCGGCCCGTGGCAGGCGGCGACGGCGTCGAGGTCGGCGAGGGTGACCCCGGCGGCGGCGAGGGCGTCGCGCACCACCGGCACGATCAGGTCGACGTGCGCGCGGCTGGCCTCCTCGGGGACCACGCCGCCGTACCGGGCGTGGAGGTCGACCTGGCTCGACACGACCGACGAGTGCACGACGCGTCCGTCGGCGACCACGGCGGCCGCGGTCTCGTCGCACGACGTCTCGATGCCGAGGATCAGCACGACTGCGCCTCGTGCTCCGTGGTTCCCGGCACGCGGCGCTCGAGCGCCGCGAGCAGCGCGGCGTACTCGGGCGTGTCGACGTCGTGCGCCCACATCACGATCGCGTCCTCGTTGGTCTCGGGGTAGTAGTTCTTGCGCACCCCCACCGGCGCGAAGCCGAACCGTCGGTAGAGGTTCTTCGCTGCGGTGTTCGACGTACGGACCTCGAGCGTGAGGTGCTGCACGCCGCGCGCCAGCGCTTCGCGCGCCAAGGCCACCAGGAGCCGGGTGGCGATGCCGTGGCGCTGCCATTCGGGGTCGACGGCGATGTTGGTGACGTGGGCGTCCTCGAAGCTGACCATCAGACCGGCGTAGCCCACGATCCGCCGGCCGACGCGCGCCACGAAGTACGCACGGGTCGACGGCATCGCCAGCTCCGACAGGAACAGCGGAGCCGTCCAGGGGCGCGGGTACACCTGCTCCTCGATGTGCATCACGCCCCGCACGTCGCGCCGGGTCATCGGGGTCAGCACCACCGTGACCGGACCGGGGGCGATCACGTCGGACCTCCCGGGCGGGCCTGCTCCCAGTTGATCACGGCGTCGCTCTCGCGCAGGTAGACGGGCACCAGGGCGTCGGGCGCGTCGGCGGCGCCGGCGGCACAGGCCGCGTCGGCCAACTCGCACAGCGCCAGCGGGCTCGGTGCCGAGTACTGCGGCGGCAGGCACTCGACCCCCGGGGCGGCCGCCAGGACCGCCCGGTAGCGGTCGACGCCGTCACCCACGCAACAGACCTCGTCGGTGCCCAGCGCCGCGACCAGGTCGGCCGGTGAGGCCACGGTGGGCGCGACGACCGGCTCGAGCCGCCCGCCCCGCGGCCGGTACCGCGACCAGAACACCTCGCGGCGGCGGGCGTCGACGACGGCCACCACGTCACGCTCGTCGTCGCGCCACGGGTGGGCGATCACGTCGAGGGTGCCGAGGCCCACCACCGGCACGTCGAGGGCGAGCGCCAGTGCCTTGGCGGTGGTGACCCCCACCCGCAGGCCGGTGAAGCGGCCCGGTCCGACGCCCACGGCCAGGGCGTCGAGCGCCGTGAGGGCCAGCCCGGCCTCGGCCAGCACGTCGCGCACCGTGGGCACGAGGTGCTCGGCGTGGGCCCGGCCGGACTCCACCACCCGCGAGGCCACCACGGCACCGTGGCGACCCACGGCGACGGTCACGACGTCGGTGGCGGTGTCGAACGCCAGCACCGTGGTCACGGCGCCTCCAACGCCGCCACCAGCGCAGCGCAGCGGCGCTCCCACCCGGCGCCGCACGTCGTGACGGTGAGGTGCCGGGCGTCGGGATGTCCGTCGACGAGGTCGAGCCGGAGCTCGAGGCGCTCGAGCGCGAACGCGTCGGCGACCACGTCACCCCACTCGACCACCAGCACGGCGTCGTCGGCGGCGAGGTCGTCGAGACCCAGGTCGAGGAGCTCCTGGACCCGATCGAGCCGGTACACGTCGGTGTGGACCATCCGCACCCGACCCGGGTACTCGCGCGCCAGGGTGAACGTCGGGCTCACCACCGGCTCGGTGACGCCGAGCCCGGCTCCGAGCCCCTTGGCGAACGCCGTCTTGCCGGCGCCGAGGTCGCCCGACAGCAGCACGACGTCACCCGGCTCGAGCAGGTCGGCGACCGCCCGCGCCACCCGGGTCGTCCCGGCGAGGTCGGCGACCTCGACGACGAGCGCGTTCACCGCGCCCGCCCCACGAGCCGCTTGGCGACCACGAAGTCGGCCCGGGTCTGGGCCAGCGCGACCCCACCGCCGCGCAGGACGGCCGCCGGGTGCAGCGTGGGTACGACCACCGCACCGGAGCGGTAGGGGAACTCCTGCCCCCGTAGCTTGGTGATGCCGGTCCGGGTGTCGAGCAGCAACTTCGTCGCGAAGTTGCCGAGCGTCATGATCACGCGCGGCGCGACGTGGTCGACCTGGGCCTCGAGGAACGGACGGCACGCCGCGATCTCGTCGGTGAGCGGGTCGCGGTTGTCGGGCGGACGGCACTTGACGACGTTGGCGATGTAGACGGCATCGCGGGTCAGGCCGATGCCGTCGATCAGGCGGGTGAGGAGCTGGCCCGAGCGGCCCACGAACGGCTGCCCGAGCCGGTCCTCGTCGGCTCCGGGACCCTCGCCCACGAACATCAGGTCGGCCGCCGGGTCACCACTGCCGAACACCACCTGGGTGCGCGTGGCGGCCAGTCCGCAGGCCGTGCAGCCGAGGGCCGTGGCCCGGACGGCGTCGAGATCGGCCCAGGCGGTCACGGGCGGTCACCGGCGGTGACCGCGTCGCGGACCGCGGCGGCGACGACGTCGGCCACCGCGATGCGCAGACGTTCGAGCGAGACCGGCGCGACGGCCCCGGTCGCGGCCGCGACGACGAGGTCGCCGTCGAAGCGGGTGTGCGAGGGCCGGATCGACGCCACCAGCCCGTGGTGGGCGCTCTGGGCCAGCAGGAAGCACTCCACCTTGGTGAGGAGCGCGTCGGTGGCCACCACGACCAGCGTCGTCTGCTCGATCACCGGCATCGGCTCGCCGAACGGCTCGACGTCGGCCGGTGCCGTGGAGCCGGCGAGGACGGTCCCGTCGGCGGCCACGACGTCACCGACGGCGTTGACCACGGCCACGGCTCCGACCGTCGCACCGTCGCAGCGGACGTGTGCGCTGCCGAGCCCACCGGGCACGGCGTGGTCGGCGCCCTTCCAACGCCCGACCCGAGTGCCGCGGCCGGCCCCGACCCGCCCGGTCGCGAACGGCCCGTCGGTGGCGGCGGCCAGGGCGGCGGCCCCCTCCCCCGGTCCCGGGCGGCGGTGGTCGCCGCCGTCGAGGTCGAACACGGCCGCGACCGGGACGATCGGCACCGGTCCTGCGGCGGTCGGGACACCACGCCCCCGGGCGGCGAGGGTCCCGAGCACGCCGTCGGCGACCCCGAGCCCGAAGGCCGAGCCGCCGGTGAGGACGACCGCGTCGATGCACTCCACCGTGCGCGTCGGCTCGAGCAGCGCGAGCTCGCGCGACGCCGGCGCGCCTCCACGCACCTCGGCCGCGGCCACGGTGCCGGGAGGCAGCTCGACCACCGTGCAGCCCGTGGCGACGCCGGTCCAGTGACCGACCCGGACGCCGGGGACGGCGGTGATCACGCGACCCGTCCGGTCACCGCACCGACGTCGGTGGCGAAGCCGCGGCACAGGGTGGCGAAGGCGTCGGCCCGCTCGAGCATGACCAGGTGCCCGGCACCGGGGATCACCTCGAGCCGCCCGTCGGGGAGGCGACGCGCGAGCTGCCGCGCCTCACCCGGGGTGCTCAGGAGATCGGCGCTGCCGTTGACGACCAGGGTCGGGACCGCGACGTCCGGAGCCACCCCGGACAGGTCGGCGGTGAACGCGGCGTCGACCGCGGCGGCGACCACGGCGGGCGTCGCGGACGCGAGCAGCGCCCGGACGAGCTCGACCTGACTCGGGCGCGGGTCCGGGCCGAAGCACGCCCGGGCCGCCAGACGGGACCACTCGAAGCGCGACCACGCCCCCGACCCGACGAACCCCCGCACGAACGGACGCACGACCGAGCCCGGCAGGACCATCGGCAACGGCCGGGAGGTCGGACCGACCAGCACCAGCCCGCGTACCCGTCCGGCCAGGCGGCCCGACGCCACCGCCGCGCAGGCGGCCGCGGCGGCCGTGGAGTGGGCCACCAGGACGACGTCGCGCAGGTCGAGCCCGTCGAGCACCGCGACGACGTCGTCGGCCAGGGCCCCGGTGGCACCGACGGGCGGGGCGGTGGACGCGCCGTGCCCCCGGTGGTCGAAGGCCACGGCGCGCAGCCCGGCGGCGGGCAGGTCGCGGAACTGCTTGGTCCAGATCCGCGACGTCAGCAGCAGACCGTGGACGAAGACGAACGTCGGACCGGTGCCGTGCGACACGGTGAAGAGGTCACCGCCGTCGGGCGCGGGCAGCCGCCGGGCGCCGTCGAACGGCAGCGGACCCAGACGGCCGACGTCGGGGTCGGCGACGCCGTCGCGGGCGAGGAGCGTGGTCGGGACCCGCACCGCGGCCGCCGCCACCCCGGCGACCCGGCCGACCCCGTGTCCGGTCCGCTCGAGGACCGCCGGCGCGAGCCGACCGAGGTTCACCGGCCCCCGTCGACGTAGTGCCGCGGCAATCGGGGCCCGATCCGCGTGACGATCTCGTTGGTGATGGTGCCGAGCTTCGTCGCCCACTCCTGGGCGTCGACGACCTCGTCGCCCTGGCGACCGAGGAGCACGACGTCGGCGCCGGCGACGACCGGTGCGTCGCCGACGTCGACCATCAGCTGGTCCATGGTGACGTTGCCGGCGATCGGGTACCGCCGCCCGCCGATCAGCACCTCACCGCCGGCGAGTCCGTAGTCGCGGGGGACGCCGTCGGCGTAGCCGACCGGCACCGTGACGATGCGCGCCGGTCGGTCGAGCACGTACCGGCCGCCGTAGGAGATCGCCTCGCCGGCGGGCAGGTCCTTGACCATCGACACGCGGGCGTGGACCGACAGGGCCGGCACGAGCGGCACCCGGCCGGTGAATGACGGTGCGGGCGCCAGCCCGTAGACCGAGATGCCGACCCGGACCAGGTCGTAACGCGCCCGGGGAAACGCCATCACCCCCCCCGAGTTGGCGGCGTGGGTGATCGGTCGGTGCCCGACGCGCACCGTGACGTCGGTGAGGACCGCGTCGAAGCAGTCGAGCTGGGCGACGCTCACCGCCGGGTCGTCGAGGTCGGCGGAGGCGAGGTGCGTGGCGATCCCCTCGAGCTCGAGGTGGTCGTCGGCCAGGACGGCGTCGACCAGGCCGAGCGCGTCGGCCGGCAGGCACCCGACCCGGTGCATCCCGGTGTCGACCTTGAGGTGGACCGGGAGGCACGTCCCGGCGGCCGCCGCCGCGGCGCCGAGCGCCTCGATCCCCGCAGCGGAGTAGACGAACGGCGTGAGGGAGTGGGCGACGACCACCGCGGCGGCGGCGGGCGCCGGCTCCGAGAGGACGACGATCGGGGCGTCGAAGCCGGCCTCGCGCAGTCCGACGCCCTCGTCGACCGTGGCGACGCCCAGGTGGGTGGCCCCGGCGTCGAGGGCGGCGCGGGCGACCGGCGCAGCCCCGTGGCCGTAGGCGTCGGCCTTGACGGCCACCAGCAGCGGGGCGGGGGCCGCCACGGCGGCGAGCGCGGCCACGTTGGCCCGGATCGCCGCGAGGTCGACGGTCACCCAGGCCGGGCGGGCGGTCGCCTCCGAGGGTGTCACCACCGACATCGCTGGTCCTGGCGTCGGGGTCACAGGGAGTCGAGGACCACCGGGACCGACCCCACGAGGTCGCCGGCGACGAGGACAGTATGCCCGGCGACCTCCGCCGCGGCGGCGTGGACCCACGCTCCGGCGGCCGCCGCCCCGAAGGCGTCGGCGCCCCGGGCGAGGAAGGCCGCCACGATCCCGGTGAGGACGTCGCCGGTCCCGGCGGTGGCGAGGGCCGGGCTCCCGAGCGGACAGACCGCCGCCCGGCCCGTCGGATCGGCGACCACCGTGCCCGGCCCCTTGAGCAGCACCACCGCGCCCGAGGCGGCCGCCAGCGCCCGGGTGGCGGCCAGCCGGTCGGCGCCGGGCGCCGATCCGGTGAGGGCGGCGTACTCCCCGCCGTGGGGGGTGCAGACCGTGGGCGCCGACCGGGCCCGCAGGGCGGCGGCGTCGCCGGCGAAGGCGTGGAGGCCGTCGGCGTCGAGCACGACCGGCACGGGGGCGGCCAGGACCAGGCGGCGCACCGCGGCGAGCGTGGCGGGGTCGCGCCCGAGGCCCGGCCCGACGGCCAGGGCACCGAACCGACCGACGTCGGCCAGCACGGCCTCGACGGCCGGCTCGCCGAGCCCACCCCCCGGTCCGGCGGAGAGGGCGACGGCGATCACCTCGCCGCCCGCGACGGCCGCGGCGTCACCCGGCACGCCGCACCACACCATGCCCGACCCGCTGTGGAGGGCCGCCCGGGCGGTCAGTGCCGGTGCACCCGTCATGCCCGCCGAACCGCCCACCACGTAGGTCGCCGAGGCCCACTTGTGGGCGTCGGGGGCGCGGGGCGGCACCCAGGTCGCCACGTCGGACGACCCGGTGCACCCCGTCGGCGGGGCGCCCGCCGGAGGGTCGACGGCGATGCCGATGTCGGCGACCGTGACCGCACCGGCGAGCGAGCGGCCCGGCTCGAACAACAGCCCCGGCTTGAGCGCCGCGAACGTGACGGTCCGGTCGGCCCGCACGGTGACACCGGTGACCGCGCCGGTCAGTCCGTCGACCCCCGACGGCACGTCGACCGCCACCACGGGCACCCCGACGGTCGCGGTCGCCTCGGCGAACTGCCGGGCGTCGCCGTCGAGCGCACCGCGGAAGCCCGTGCCGTACATCGCGTCGACCGCGACGTCGGCGCGAGCCACGGCCCGCGCCACGTGCGCCGAGTCGAGCCCCGTCCCGATCCGCAGCACCTCGACCCGCACGCCCCAGCCCGCGAGCACCCGGGCGGCGACGAGGCCGTCTCCTCCGTTGTTGCCCTTCCCGCAGGCGATCACGGCGCGCACGCCGTAGGTCCGGCCGAGGTGCGCGCGCACCGCCCAGGCCACCGCCCGACCGGCGCGTTCCATCAGGACCGCCACCGGCGTGCCGGCCGCCACCGCCCGGCGGTCGGCGTCGCCCATCTCCTCGGGGGTGAGGACCGGCTGCACGGGTCAGCCCAGCGCCAGGGCGACCGCCATCGCCATCGAGTCGGTGTGGGTGAGCGTCAGACGCCACTCGCGCACACCCTTCTCGGCAGCGAGCGCGGCGGCCTTGTCGTGCAGGGCGAGGACCGGCTCGCCGCTGCGGCGCTTGACCACCTCGACGTCACGGAGCGCGAACTTCCAGAGTCCGACCCCCATTGCCTTCATGACCGCCTCCTTGGCACCGAAGCGGGCGGCCAGGCTCTTGGTGGGGTCGCGGAAGCGGGCGGCGTATTCGCGCTCGTCGTCGGAGAACAGGCGCTCGGCCAGCGTGGGCCGCCGGGTGAGCGCGAGCCGGAACCGCTCGACCTCCACCAGATCGGTACCGATGCCGATGACCCCGGTCACCCCGGCGGTCAGGCCGTCGATCACCGTTGCCAGTGCTCGGCGAGCACGTAGACCGGCTCGGTGAGGAGCTCGACCACGTCGAGGGTCGCCAGCCCGCCGTCGTCGAACGACGGCTCGGTCTCGGTCACGGCGTCGACGAGTGCGGCGTAGCGGCCCTGGTAGCCCTCGAGCACCGCCCGCACGGCGGGCGCGGGCATCCGCTCGGCGAAGCGCACGTGGAGCAGGGTGAGCCCCACCGTGCGGTTCTGCTTCACCTCGGGAACCATCACCAGCGTCCGGCCGTCGCGCCGGCCCCGCACCGCCGTGACCTCCCGTTGGGTCGCGACGCGGTGCTTGGTGCCGGTGAGCCGCGGGTCGTCTTGGGTGCGCGACGCCAGGCCGACGGCCACTCCGCCACGGTCGACGACGTGCACGGTGGCGTCGCCCCCCGGCTCACCCTCGACGCGGTAGCGGGTGAACCCGGTGACCTCGACCACGGCCGGGTCGAGGTCGACGAGGGTGCGCAGGGCGCGGTAGCTGAGCCCGTCCCGGGCGGTGCCCGCCGCCAGGACCGCCGCCACCAACGGGACCTGCAGCAACGTCTCGTCGGAGCGCGAGATCCCGACGGTGACCGTCTTGGCCTGGTGCTTGATGGCGTCGATCGGGCGGGTCAGCTCCTCGATGCCGTGCGTGAGCGCGGCGGTGAGGTCCTGGACCACCGTGCTCGGCGTGCCGACCTTGCCGTGCTCGACCTCGTAGGCGTCGAGCGGGCTCCAGCCGACCGCGAAGCGCAACAGCGACGTGATGCGGGCGGCGGTGCTCGCCTCGAGGCTGCCGTCGTAGCGGCCGGCGCGCAGTCCCTCGAGGAAGCGGCGGGCCGGCTCGTCGATGGCCGGGGCCAGCCGCTCGAGCAGGGCGTCGGCCGGACCGGGGGCACTGGCCTCGACCGCGGCGCGCGCCTCGCGCAACGGGCGGGCGGTGGCGTCGATGGCCAGCGCCGCCTCGTAGGAGAAGAGGTGCCCGGCGACGGTTGCCAGCACGAAGTCGAGCGCCGGGTGCACGGCCGGCACCGGGATCACGCCGGCGGCCTGCCCGAAGCGGGCCCCGTGGTCCTGCCCGGCGATGACGATCGGGGCACCCCGGTGGGCGCGGTAGATCGCGACCTCCTTGCCGACGTCGTCGAGGTTGGAGCCCGACAGACCGGCGGCGCACACCACGGTCAGCGGCTCCGACGACAGGTCGATGTGCTTCTTGTCCTCGGTGGCGTCGCAGGGGATCGCCTTGTAGCAGAGCTCGGAGAGCTTGATGCGCAGCTCCCGCGCCGCGATCGCGTTGGGGCCGTTGCCCACCACCGCCCACGACCGGCGTGACAGCACGTGGGTGGTGGCGAGGTCGGCGATGTGGTCACGACCCTCGAGCACCGTGCGCATGGCGTCGGGGAGGGCACGCAACGCGGCGAGCAGCTCGTGCTCGCGGTCGGCGTCGAGGGTCCCGACCTCGCGCGCCACGGCGAGGGCGATGAGGTTGCCGGCCGCGACCTGCGAGTAGAAGGCCTTGGTGGAGGCCACGCTCATCTCGACGTCGCGCCCGTCGGAGGTGTAGAGGACTCCGTCGGCGCGGTCGGTGAGGTCGCTGTTGCGCCGGTTGACGATGGCCAGGACGGCCGCGCCCCGCGAGCGGACCAGCTCGACACTGCGGTTGGTGTCGGTGGTCGTGCCGCTCTGACTGATCGCGACGACCAGCGTGTCGGACATGTCGGGCCGCATCCCGAAGCCGGAGAGCTCCGTTGCGAGCACCGCCTCCGCGAACAGTCGGTCGCCCACGAGCGGTCGCAACGTGGCCACGAGCGCCGCCCCGGCGACCGCCGCCGTGCCCTGGCCGATCGCGAGGACCTGGCGGATGGAACCGTCGGCGAGCCGCTCGCGCACGGCATCGGGCAGGGCACTCGGCGCCAGCGACACCGACAGCCGACCCGAGGCGGACTCGGCGATCTTGCCCCGCAACGTCTTGCGGAACGACTCCGGGGCCTCGCTGATCTCCTTGAGCAGGAAGTGCGGGTGGTCGCCCCGGTCGATGTCACGGGTGGTGATCTGGGCCCGGTCGAGGTCGGCGGCGGTCACGGGCAGCACGGTCCCGTCGTACGCGCAGCGATGCAGACCGGCCGGGTCGCCGGCGGCGCCCGCGTCGATGACGACCACCTGGCCCCGGGTGGCGCCCTGACGGTCGGGGTCGGCCGGGGTCTCGCCGTCGAGGCGCAGGTAGGTGTCGGTCTCCTCGACCAGGCCGTAGGGCTCGCTGGCGACGACGCAGGAGTCCTCGGCGAGACCGACGTAGAGGGCCTGACCGCTGCCGCGGAGGGCGAGGAACAGAGCCGCCGGGTCGGCGGCGGTGGCTGCGCCGATGGCGACCGACCCCTCGAGGGTGGCAACGGTGGCCCGGAAGGCGTCGAGCGGCGTCCGCCCGTCGGCCAGCCGCCGCGCGACCAGGGCGGGGATGACCTTGGCGTCGGTGGTGATCTCGGCGGCCGTCACCAGACCCTCGGCCGCCTCGAGGTCGGTGTAGTTGTCGACGTCGCCGTTGAGCACACCCAGCACCAGCGGACGCGCGACGTCGTCGGTCTCGACCTGGTCGAGCGGATGCGCGTTCGGCTCGGAGATGATGCCGACGCTCGCCCAGCGGGTGTGACCGAGCACGGTGGCCTCGGCGGTCGGCGCCGCCACCGCGAGGTGGAGCAGGTCGTCGGCGCGGATCGCGGCCCGCAGGACCGCCGAGTTGTCGCCGAGCTCGCCGATCTCGGCCGCCGCCTTGTAGACGAAGGCCACGACGTCGCCGTCGCGTCGGATCGCACCCGACGTGAAGAGCGGATCGGCGGCGCGGGCCGCGCACAGTCGCTCGACCGCCGGATCGTCGAAGTCGAGGGCGTGACCGCGGACCATGATCGAGAGGCCGGCCGAGTCGCGGCCGCGGACCTCGAGTCGGTCGAGCGACGACAACGCGGTCTGCACCGAGGTGAACACCGCCAACGCCGAGGGGGTGGCGCCCGCCCCGGCCAGGTCGCCGACCGCTCGGGCGGCCCGGAGCCGATCGCGCCCCACCGCCCACACGACGTCGCGGGCCCGGACCAGCTCACGGTCGTACGCCTCGAGGAGATCGCCGCGCACCTCGCCGGCGTCGAGCGTCTGCTCGACCGCCGCCAACGCGGCGGTCAGCCGCTCGACCCGGTCACCGACCGCCACCGCCGCGGCCCGGTCGCCGAGCAGGGCCCGCACCCCGGGCACCCCCCGCAGATCCCGGTCGACGGCGGCGATCCGGTCGGCGGCGGCGGCCACCGCCTCGACCGTCGCGGTCGGGACGAGCGCGGCGAGGGCGGCGTCGAGGGCCGCCACGAGCTCGGTGCCGACCGGGGGCTCCCGGCGGCTGGGTCGCCGGACGACGCCCACGATGCCACACATGGGGGGTCAGGTTACGCGGCGGGCCCTCCGGGACGGCGGGCGGGC
>JAFMJM010000206.1 GCA_017853455.1 Acidimicrobiia bacterium
TCGGCGTCGGTGCCGACGGCCTTGCCCTCGGGCTTGGTGGAGAGCTCGAGGTAGAAGTCGGAGAGGCCGTAGTCGGCGAGCAGGTCGAGCACGAACACCAGCAGCGTGTGGAGCTCCGTCGCCATCATCTCCTTGGTGCAGAAGATGTGGGCGTCGTCCTGGGTCATGCCGCGCACGCGGGTCAGGCCGTGGACGACCCCCGAGCGCTCGTACCGGTAGACCGTCCCGAACTCGAAGAACCGCAGGGGCAGCTCGCGGTACGAGCGCATCCGGCTGCGGAAGATCAGGATGTGGAACGGGCAGTTCATGGGCTTGAGGTAGTAGGTCGCGCCGTCCTCGCCGCCCTCGTCGAGGTGCATCGGCGGGAACATCCCGTCGGCGAACCAGTCGAGGTGGCCCGACGTCTCGAACAGGTTCGACTTCGTGATGTGGGGCGAGTTCACGAACGAGTACCCGGCCGCCTCGTGCCGACGACGCGAGTAGTCCTCCATGACGGTGCGCACCAGCGCACCCTTCGGGTGGAACACCGCGAGCCCCGAGCCGATCTCCTCGGGGAACGAGAACAGGTCGAGCTCGACGCCGAGGCGCCGGTGGTCGCGGCGCTCGGCCTCCTCGAGCCGGTGGAGGTGCTCGGCGAGCGCGGCGTCGGACTCCCAGGCGGTGCCGTAGATGCGCTGGAGCTGCGGACCCTTCTCGTCGCCGCGCCAGTAGGCCCCGGCGACCCGCATCAACCGGAACGAGCCCAGGCGCTTCGTGGAGGGCACGTGGGGGCCGCGACACAGGTCGACGAACTCGGTGCCGTCGGCCCGGGCGTTGCGGTAGAGCGAGACCTCGGCCCCGTCGCCGACCTCGGTGGCGTCGACCTTCTCGATGATGTCGAGCTTGTAGGGCTGGTCGGCGAAGATCTCGCGCCCGGCCGTCCGGCCGACCTCGTCGCGCACGAACGGCTGGTCGGCCGCCACGATCTCGCGCATGCGGGCCTCGATGCGCGTCAGGTCGGCCTCGGTGAAGTGCGCGCCGCCGGGCAGCTCGAAGTCGTAGTAGAAGCCGTCGGCGATGGCCGGGCCGATGGCGTAGCGGGCACCCGGGAACAGGTCGGTGACCGCCTGGGCCAGCACGTGGGCGGTCGAGTGGCGCAGGACCTCCCGACCGTCGGGGCTGGCCGGCACCACGATCTCGATCGCGGCGTCGCCGGGCAGGACCCGGCCGAGGTCCCACCAGGCACCGTCGACCTTCGCGGCGAGCGCGTCGCGCCCCAGCCGCTTCCCGATGGAGCCGGCGACGTCGGCGGGGGTCGTCCCGGTCGGGTACTCACGGGCACTGCCGTCGGGCAGCGTGACGGTGATGCTCATGGGCGCCGCACGCTACCAGCGGCCCCCCGGCGCCCGATCCCGCAGCGCCGTCCGGTGGCCGGCGTCAGTGGGTCGCGGGACGGTCGAGGGCGACGCCCACCAGGGCGCCCAGTTCGGCCAGCGCGCGCGGTGCGGACGGGTCGTCGCCGCCGGAGAGGATCGCGCTCGCGAGGTCGTCGAGCGCCTCGCAAGCCCGCGGCGCGTCGAGGTCGTCGTCGAGCGCAGCCCGCACCCGCTCGGCGAACGGCGCCGGGTCGGGACCGGCGGGGCGCCCGGCGGCGGCCAGGAGCCGGTGCAGCAGCGCCGTCCCCTCCTCGAGGTCGGTGTCGTACCACTCGAAGCCGGCCCGGTAGTGGTGGCGCATCAGGGCGAGGCGGATGGCCCGTGGGTCGGCGACCTCGAGCAGGTCGGACACGAACACGAGATTGCCGAGCGACTTGCTCATCTTCTCGCCCTCGTAGCTGACCATCGCCGAGTGCATCCAGTGCCCGCAGAAGGTCTCCCCGGTGACGCTCTCGCTCTGGGCGATCTCACACTCGTGGTGCGGGAAGATCAGGTCGGTGCCCCCACCGTGGAGGTCGAGCGTCGGACCGAGGCTGGCCATCGACATGACCGAGCACTCCACGTGCCACCCGGGCCGACCCACGCCGAACGGGGCCCGCCACGCCGGCTCGTCGGGCAGCGACGGCTGCCACAGGATGAAGTCGAGCGGATCGCGCCGGTGCGGGTCGTCGGGCTTGCCGCCCCGCGCCCGGGCCAGCTTGACCATGTGGTCGGCCGAGTAGTGCGAGAGCTCGCCGAAGCGCGGGAACGTCGAGACGTCGAAGTAGACGGTGCCGTGCGTGAGGTAGGCGTGGCCCGAGTCGAGCAGGGCCGAGACCATCTCGACGATGCCCGGGATCGACTCGGTGGCGCGGGGCTCGGCGTAGGGCGGTCGCATCTCGAGCGCCGCCATGTCGGAGTGGAACCGGGCCAGCTCCCGCTCGGCGAGCTCGAGGTAGGGAACGCCGAGCTCCCGGGCCTTGGGCAGGATCGAGTCGTCGACGTCGGTGACGTTGCGGACCATGCGGACCTCGTGCCCCAGGTCCTCGAGCCGACGGATGAGCAGGTCGTAGGCGAGGTAGGTGGCGGCGTGGCCGAGGTGGGTCGAGTCGTAGGGCGTGATCCCGCACACGTACATGCGGACCAGGGGCCCGGGCTCGAACGGGACGACCTTGCGATGGGCGGTGTCGAACAGCCGGATGCTCATGCCCCGTACCCCTCGAGCCCGAGGAAGCGCAGCGTCCCCTTGCCCTTGTGGCGGATGTTGAGCGACAGCAGCACGGCGGCGAACGACTCGATGCCCACGGCGTGCAGCAGCGAGCCGGCGTCGAAGGCCCGCAGGTTCGGCATCGCCGCCACGAGGTCGAGCACGGTCTCCCGGGCGTCGTCGTGGTCGCTGCACACGACGACGTCACTCTCGAGCGGGTGGTCGAGGTCGGCGAAGGCCGCCGCCGGGACGTGCTGGAACGCCGCCACCACCTTGGCGTCGGGGGCCGCGGCCTGCACCGCCTGACTGATCGAGCCCTCGGCGGGCAGCACCGGGTGGAACTCCCGGCCGACCTTCACGAGGCCGTTGCCCATCGCGACGACCGGCCGCCCGGCGAGGGCGTCGGCGAACTCGGCGGCGGTGGCGACGAGGCCGTCCCAGACGGTGGCGAGCACCACCAGGTCGCAGGTCGCGGCGTCGGCGTTGGCACCGCCGCGCAGCGTGGCCACCCGGTCGCCCCAGCGCTCGTGGATCTCGCCCACCACGGCGTCGGCCTTCGCCGGGTCACGCGACCCGGCCACCACGTCGTGTCCGAGCGACGCCAGGCGCGCGGCCAGGCCACTCCCCGCCGGACCGGTCCCTCCGAGAACCCCGATCTGCATCGGGGCAGTCTGGCACGCCGGGCGGTCAGGCGATGCAGTCGGGTCCGAACAGGACCCGCATCTCGGCGTAGAGGCCGTTGCTGGCGTCGACCCGGAAGGCGTCGTCGAGGCGCACCACGGTGGTCGTCTCGGCGCTGTCGAGGTGGACGAACACCTCGCTGTCGCCGGGGTGCTCGGCCAGGATCCGCTTGAGCCGGCCCGCCTTGGCCCCGCTGAGGGCCCCGGAGCGGATCCGGATCCGGACCGGCGGCGCCCCGTCGAGGACCAGCTCGGGACGGGAGATGTCCATGGCGATGAGCTTGGGGGCGTCGTCACGGTGGTCGAGCCGCCCGCGGACCACGACCACGGCGTCGTCCTCGAGCGCGTGGCCGTGCTCGGCCATGGTCTTCGGGAAGACCATCACCTCGACCCCGGCGGTGAGGTCCTCGAGGGTGAAAGTGGCCATGAGGTCACCCCGCTTCGTGTACTTGCGGTTGAGCGCCGTCACCAGGCCGCCGACCGTGCGCATCTCGCCCTCGCGGGTCTCGCGCAGCTCCCCCACCGAGGTGTCGGCGTGGCGCCGCAGCGCGGCCTGGGCCCCCATCAGCGGGTGGTCGGAGACGTAGAGGCCGAGCATCTCCTTCTCGAAGGCGAGCCGGACCGACTTCGGGAACTCCCGGTCGGGGACGGCGACCCGCAGGGCGTCGGAGACGGTGCCGTCGTCGCCACCGCCCGAGTCGCCGAACAGGCTCATGATCCCGGCGTCGCGCTCGCGGCGGCGGGCCAGGGTCTGGTCGACGATCTGCTCGTAGACCTCGAGGAGGCCCTGGCGGGGGTGGCCGAGTGCGTCGAAGCCGCCGGCCTTGATCAGGGCCTCGACCGTGCGCTTGTTGAGCGCACCGGGGTCGACGCGCTCGCAGAAGTCGTAGAAGTCGGCGAACGGACCGCCCTCTTCGCGCGCGGCGACGATCAGCGCCACCACTCCCTCGCCCACGTTGCGCACCGCCGACATGCCGAAGCGGATCACCGGCCCCTCGTCGAGGTCGTCGACCGTGAAGTCGGAGAACGAGCCGTTGACGTCGGGGACGAGGACCGCCATGCCCATCTGGCGGCACTCGGCGAGGAACACCGCCGTCTGGTCCTTGTTCGACTTGACGCTGGTGAGCAGGGCCGCGAGGTACTCGTACGGGTAGTTCGCCTTGAGGTAGGCGGTCTGGTAGGCGAGGTAGCCGTACCCGACGGAGTGCGACTTGTTGAACGAGTAGTCGGCGAACGGCTCGATGGTGTCGAAGATCTGCTCGCCGAAGTCACGGTCGTAGCCCTGGGCGACGCAACCGTCGACGAACTTCGAGCGCTCCTTGACGATCAGCTCACGGATCTTCTTGCCCGTCGCCTTGCGGAGGTTGTCGGCCTCCTCGAGCGAGTACCCGGCCAGC
>JAFMJM010000016.1 GCA_017853455.1 Acidimicrobiia bacterium
GCGCCCGCCGTAGGACCAGGTGCCGTTGGCCGACGAGGCGGCGGCGGTGACGCCCACCACCCGCCCGTTGCGGTCGATCAGCGGGCCACCCGAGTCGCCGGGCTGGATGTTGGCGTCGGTCTGGACCAGACCGGTGAGGGTCTGGACGTTGAAGCCGTCCTCGTCGGAGGCGGTGATCTGCTGGTTCTTGGCGGTCACGGAGCCCGACACCACCATCGGCATCCCGCCCTGTCCGCCGGCGTTGCCGAGCGCCAGGACCGGGTCACCGACCGACAGCGATTCCGACGAGTCGAGCTCGGCGGGCTTCACCGTGGCCGACCCCTGCACCTGGAGCAGCGCGATGTCGCGGGCGACGCTGTAGCCGAGCACCTTCGCCGTGCGGGTCTGACCGGTGGTCACGAACTCGACCTGGACGTCACGCGAGTTCGCGATGACGTGGTTGTTGGTGATGATCAGCCCGTCGGCCGACACCACGATGCCGGTGCCCGCCGCCTGGCCGTCGTCCATCGTCACCCAGACGCTGACGACCGAGTCGTCGACCTTGTCGGAGACGGCCGAGACGTCGAGGCGGCCGCCCGCGGCACCCGTCGCCGAGGCGCCCCCCGAACCCGGCAGGTCGGTCGGGAGGGTGAGGCCACCCGAGCCGGGCTCGAAGCCCCGTGACGGCACCACCGTGGCCGACGTCGCCGGCGCACCGTTCGCCGTGGCCCGGTCGTGGGCGTACTGGTACCCGACCAGCGCCGGACCGACCAGGACCGCGGCCGTGGCCAGCACCGAGACCAGCGCCCGTCGGCCGGGCGAGAGCCGACCCCGCCGCCGGCCCGACGGACGGTTCGGCGGCGGAGCGGCGGCGGCCGCCCAGGCGTCGGCCGACCACGGCGGATCGGCGTGGGGGGAGGTCGTCCACGGGTCGCCCGGCGGGGCGGCCGACGGGTCGGTGGGCGGGGTCTCGGGTCCGAACGGAGGCTCGAACGCAGCCATGGGGGAATCTCCTGCGGTCGGGGACGTCCATTGAACGTCGCCGGGGTCCTCGGAGTTCGTCACGACCTGAGAGACCTCTTGGGAAGCCGGAACATTCCCGGTTCCACGTCGTCAGCCCCGGAGCACGGCACCGAGGGCACCCGCTGCGGTGATCGCCCGCTCCCGCACCTCGGCCACCTCGGAGTCGGTCAGGGTGCGGTCGGGAGCCCGCAGCCGCAGGGCGAAGGCGAGGCTCCGCCGATCCGGGCCCAGGCTCTCCCCCCGGAACTCGTCGAAGCACCGCACCGACTCGGCGAGCGGTCCCACCGCCCCGGACAGGGCGGCGACCAGGTCGGCGGCGGCCGTGGTGTCGGGGACCACGAACGCCAGGTCGACGTTCGACGGCGGGAACGGTGACACCGACCGGAACTGCCGATCGCGGGTCGGGGCAGCGGCGAGGGCGTCGAGGTCGAGTTCGAAGGCCACCGCCGGGGACGCCAGCCCCAGGGCGTCGACGACCCGGGGGTCGACCACGCCGACGACACCGACGGGGTGACCGTCGGCCAGGACCCGGGCGCTGGCGACGGGGTCGAGTCCGACGACCGGCGCGGCCTCGATCCGCACGGCGTCGGTCCCGAGCGCGTCGAGGACGGATCGGAGCGCGTCGACGGCGTCGTGGGCGTCGACCGGCCGATCGGGCTCGACCGGGGTGCGTCGCACCGTGCCGGTCCGCAGCCCGGCGACGCACTCGGGCTCGCGGGGCAACAGGGCGTCGGGGTCGGGGCGGAGGAACACGCGCCCGAGCTCGAAGACGGCGAGGTCGGCGAGGCCCCGGGCACCGTTGTGGGCGGCCACCGCGGCCAGCCCCGGCAAGAGCGTCGAGCGCAGGACCGACTCCTCGGAGCGCAGCGGATTGGCCACCACGACCGGAGGGGCGTCGGAGAACCGGGCGACCGCCTCGGGGCTGACGAGCGGGATGGTCACGGCTTCCGAGTACCCGGCGCCGACCAGGGCGTCGGCCACGAGCCGCCGGTCGCGCTGGCGGCGGCTGAGCGCACCGACCTGGTGCTCGGGCTTCGGGACGGTCCGGCCGATGGCGGCGAAGCCGATGCGCCGGGCCACCTCCTCGACCAGGTCGATCTCCCGGTCGAGGTCGGGCCGGAAGCTCGGGGGCACGGCCTCGAACACCTCGCCGTCGCCGGCGAGGTCGATCCCGAGCGGCGCCAGCGCCTCCCGGACCTCGGCGCCCGACAACGTCGTGCCGAGGACGGCGTTGACCTTCGCGGTGCGCACGGTGATCGTCGGGCGCACCACCGGTGCCGGGTACTCGTCGACCGAGCCCGGAGCGACCCGTGCCGCGGCGACCGCGACCAGCAGCTCGAGCGCCCGGTCGGCGGCGACCGCCACGCCGTCGGGGTCGGTGCCGCGCTCGAAGCGGGCGCTCGACTCGGACCGGAGCTTGACCCGCTTCGAGGTGCGGGCGATCCCCATGCGCTCGAAGTACGCCGACTCGAGGAGGATGCGGGTCGTGGTCGGGCCGACCTCGGAGTCACCACCGCCCATGATCCCGGCGAGCGCCTGCGGTGCCCGGTCGGCGTCGCAGATCAGGAGATCGGTCGGTTCGAGCTCACGCTCGACGCCGTCGAGCGTGGTCATGCGCTCCCCCGCCGTGGCGGTGCGCACCACGATTCCCGGACCGGCCAACCGGTCGAGGTCGAAGGCGTGGAGCGGCTGGTTGCGCTCGAGCAACACGTAGTTGGTGACGTCGACGACGTTGCTGATGGAGCGCACGCCGGCCTTGAGCAGGCGGGCGCGCATCCACTCGGGCGACGGACCGACCGTGACCTCGGCGACCCGGGCCAGGTAGCGCGGGCACCGGTCGGGCGCCTCGATCAGCACCGGAACCGTGATCGCGACCCCCGGGTCGGTGACCACCACCGGATCGGGCACCGTGAACGGCTGGCGGAAGTGGGCGGCGAGCTCGCGGGCGACGCCGACGATCCCCATGGCGTCGGGGCGATTGGGCGTGATCGCCAGGTCGAAGACGACGTCGTCGAGCCCGAGCAGCGGCCGCACGTCGTCGCCCAGGACGGCGTCCGGGGCCAGGGCCAGGATCCCGCTGTGATCGTCGCCGAGACCCAGCTCCTTCGCGGAGCAGAGCATGCCGTCGGAGACCTGGCCGCGGATCTTGCGGCGCTCGAGCGTGAACCCGCCGGGCAGCGTCGCACCGGACGGCGCGAACGGCACGACCATCCCGGCGGCGATGTTGGGGGCACCGCACACGACACGGGTCTGTCCGTCGCCGAAGTCGACGTCGGCGAGCTGGAGCTTGTCGGCGTCGGGGTGCGGAAGGACCTCGAGGATGCGGGCCACGCGCACGCCGCGCACCTCACGGCCGGGCTCCTCGACCGCGTCGACCTCGAGGCCGAGCTGGTTGAGCGCAGCCACGATCTCGTCGATCGGCGCGTCGGCGGGGGTGAAGTCGCGGATCCACGACAGGGGCGCGCGCATCAGTACTGCTCCAGGAACCGCTGGTCGTTGTCGAAGAACGTCCGGATCTCGTCGATCCCGTAGCGGATCATGGCGATGCGTTCGAGCCCGAACCCGAACGCGAAGCCCTGCCACTCCTCGGGGTCGATCCCGACCTGGACGAACACGTTGGGGTCGACCATCCCGCAGCCGCCCAGCTCGATCCACCCGGTGTGCGAGCACACCCGGCAGCCTCGTTGGTGGCAGAAGACGCAGCTCACGGCCAACTCGGCCGACGGCTCGGTGTACGGGAAGAAGTCGGACCGGAAGCGGGTCCGCACCGACTCGTCGTCGAAGAGCCGCTTGGCGAACGCCTCGATCGTGCCGAACAGGTCGGCCATGGTCAGGCCGCGGTCGACCGCCAGGCACTCCATCTGGTGGAACGCCGGTGAGTGCCGGGCGTCGAGGGTCTCGTTGCGGTACGTCCGACCCGGGGCCACGACGTAGATCGGCGGCTCCTGGGTCTCCATCGTGCGGATCTGCACCGGCGACGTGTGGGTGCGCAACATGACCTGCTCGGGGCGGCCGAGCTCGATGTAGAGGGTGTCCTGCATCGAGCGGGCCGGGTGCGCGGGCGGGATGTTGAGCGCCTCGAAGTTGTGCCAGTCGTCCTCGACCTCGGGCCCCTCGGCGATGCGGTAGCCGAGCCCGACGAAGATGTCCTCGAGCTCGCGCCGGATCTGGGTGACGAGGTGGAGGTGGCCCCGGACGGCGCCGTGACCCCCGAGGGTGAGGTCGAGACCCGGGCCGCGATCGGCCGCGGCCGCCGCCTCGAGCTCGGACCGCCGGACCGCGACCGCGTCGGTGACGGCCGCGCGGTAGGCCCCCACCGCCTGGCCGGCCCGGGGGCGCTCGTCGGGACCGAACGTCTTGATGGCCTCGTTGACGGCGGTGGCGGGTGAGCGCTTGCCCAGCCAGTCGCGCTCGACCGACGCGAGGTCGTCGAGGGACGCCGCGCCGACGACGGCAGCGGCCGCCTCGGCGGCGGACCGCTCGAGCAGCGCCAGGGCGTCGGCGAGGTTCACGGCCGGACCGCCGAGCGCTGCCGGGCCGCCTCGAAGCAGAGCACCGTGGTGGCCATGGCGACGTTGAGCGACTCGGTGACCCCGGCCATCGGGATGGTCACCGTGTCGTCGAGCCCGGCGACGACGTCGGCGGGCAGGCCGTGGGCCTCGTTGCCGACCACGATGGCCGATCGGTGGGCGAGGTCGAGGGCGTCGGGGGCCGCGCCACCGTGGGCGACCGCCCCGTGGCACCGCGCACCCCGGGCCCGGGCGGCGACGAGCGCCGTCGCGACGTCGGCGACGACCGCCACCGGGACGCCGAACGCGGCACCCGCCGACGACCGCACCACCTTGGGCGAGCGCGGGTCGACGCCGGCGTCGGTGACGACGACGGCCTCGGCGCCGGCGGCCTCGGCGCTGCGCAGGATCGTGCCGAGGTTGCCGGGGTCGGTCACGTCGGCGGCCACGACGGTGAACCCGTCGCCGAAGGCGGCGTCGGGCTCGACCGGTCGCCACTCGGCCACTCCGAGGACGGGCTGGGGCGTCCGGGTGGTCCCGATCTTCTCGAGGGCACCTTCGCGCAGGGAGTGCTGTTCGATCCCGGCGGCGTCGAGGCGCGCCGACAGGTCGGGAAAGGCGTGGCGGGCACCCCAGCCGTACCAGACCTCACGGAGACGGGCACCCCGGTCGAGGGCGGCGGCGATCACGCGCGGTCCCTCCAACAGACAGGTCGAGGTCTCGGCGCGGGCCGACCGGTCACGCGCCAGGGCGCGCAGGACCCGGACGCGCGGCGACCGGATCCCGTGACCGTCGGTCACGCAGCCTCGAGCGCCTCACGGGCGGAGGTGACGAGTGCGCCGAAGGCGGCACTGTCACGGACCGCGAGGTCGGCGAGGTTCTTGCGGTCGACCTCGATGTCGGCGGCCTTCAACCCGGCCATGAACTGCGAGTACGACATGTCGTGCTCACGGCAGGCGGCGTTGATCCGGACGATCCACAGCCGGCGGAACTGACCCTTGCGGGCCCGCCGGTCGCGGAACGCGTAGTTCCCGGAGTGCATGACCTGCTCGTTGGCCGCCTTCAGGTGGCGGCTCCGCGACCCCGAGTAGCCCTCGGCCGCGTTCAGGATCGCACGACGCTTCTTCTTCGAGTGGACGGAACGCTTGACGCGAGCCATGTCGGTTCTCCCTACGCGCGGCCGAGCAGGCGCTCGACGTGCTTCTTGTCGCCGCCGGTGACCTCGGCACCGCGGCCGAGGCGCCGGGTGCGGCGCGAGGACTTCTTCTCGAGGAGGTGCGAGCGGTTGGCCTTGCGGCGCCGGATCTTGCCGGTTCCGGTGACCTTGTACCGCTTGGCGGCACCTCGGTGCGTCTTCATCTTGGGCATCACGGTGCTCCGGGATCGGGGGTGGCGTCGGTCGCCGCGGGGGCGGCCTCGGCCGGGGTCGACTTGGGCTTGCGGGTGTCCTTCTTGACGGGGTGGAGGACCATGGTCATGTTCCGGCCGTCCTGGCGGGGCGCCGACTCGACGATCGCGAAGTCGGCGACCTGGTCGGCGATGCGGTTCAGGATCTTGAGGCCCAGCTCCGGGTGGGCGACCTCGCGCCCGCGGAACATGATCGTCAACTTGACCTTGTTGCCCTCGCCGAGGAACCGCTCGACGTGGCGCATCTTGGTCTCGTAGTCGTGGCCGTCGATCTTGGGCCGGAACTTCATCTCCTTGATCACGACCTGGGTCGTCTTCCGGCGGGACTCCTTCCGCTTCTGCTCCTGCTCGTACTTCCAGCGGTTGAAGTCCATGATCTTGCACACCGGCGGATCGGCGCTGGCCGCGACCTCGACGAGGTCGAGTTCGGCTTCCCGGGCGAGCGCCAGCGCAGCCGGCAGCGGCTGCACCCCGAGCTGCGCGCCGTCGGCCCCGATGAGGCGGACTTCGCGGGCCCGGATCCGGTCGTTGATCCTGGCGTCCTCTGTGGCTATGTGATCACCTCGACTCTGGGTCGCCGCCCCCGTCCGGGGACGACGCACTCGGAACGGGACACCGCCGCGAACCGGTGGACGCGCCGGAGGGGAGGGACCCGCGGGCCCCACCCCCGGAACGCGACCGGGGCTTCGACGGACCCGGGCTCGGCGGAACCGGCCGGGCGGGCATCTCCCCCGTCGTCCGGAAACTCCCGGACGGTAGGGTCGGCACCACTTCCCGCTGTGTTGTCGGCGAGAGGCTATCAGGACCCGGGACCCGTTCCCCCGACCCCGGGGGGCGGGCGGGCGAGAAAGGACCCCCGGTGAGCGGACTCTGGACCCCCGGCGGCGAGGTGCCGTCCACCCCCATCGTGGGCGAGCCGCCCGTTCCCGACCTCGGCGCCGGCCCCGAGCCCAGCCCCGAGGAGGTCGCCGCCATGCGCCAGCTGCTCCGCCAGCTGGCCGCCGTGCCGATGGCCGACCACGTCGTGCGCCACGTGGAGGGGCTGCTCGAGCTCGCCGCCCTCCACCTGAACGGCTTCGAGGACGTGCCCCCGAACCTCCCCGAGGCCGCGGTGGCGATCGACGCCATCGCCGGCATCGTCGAGGCGCTCGGCGACCGCCTCGGCCCCAACGCCCAGGCCCTGCGCGACCTGGTCTCCCAACTGCGCCTGGCCTGGGTCGAGGTCCAGCAGCAGGTCGGGGGCCCGTCCGGGGGCTGACCCCGGCCCGGTCGGTCGACCGCCGTCAGTCGGCCACGAGGTCGACGGCCTCCCAGCGACCTCGGTGGCCGGCCCGGATCCCGAACCGGACCACCGCACCCACGGGCACCCGCCGGGTGCCGTCGGCGATGGCCACGCAGTGGAAGCCGTACTCGGTGCCGTCGTCGGCCGTGACGACGCCCCAGCCCCGACCCGCGTCGAACTCGGTCACCCGCCCGCGGTGGGTCCCGGTCACCCCCACGGTCAGTGGACGATCTTGGCGATCGGGAGCTCGATGATCCCCGTCGCCCCGGCGTCGACGAGCGCCGGGATGAGGGTGTTGATCTCCCGCTTGGCGACCACCGTCTCGACCGCGTAGGCCTCGGCGTTGAAGAGCTTCGAGACCGTGGGCGACTTGAGGGCCGGCAACAGGGCGATCACGGCGTCGAGGTTGGCGCCGTCGACGTTGCATTTCACCAGCACGCGCCCGCGCGCCTCGAGCGCACCGCCCAGGAGCACCATCAGCTGCTCCATCGCGGCGCGCTTGGCCGGGTCGGCGTACGCGGCCGGGCTGGCGATGAGCTCGGTGTACGACGTGAGGATCGTGTCGATGATGCGCAGGCCGGCCGCGCGCAGCGCCCGCCCCGTCTCGGTGATCTCGACCACCGCGTCGGCGATGTCGGGGACCTTGGCCTCGGTCGCGCCGTACGACAGCTCGACGTGCGCGTCGATGCCGTGGCGCTCGAAGTACCGACGGGTGAGCTGTGGGTACTCGGTGTGGACCCGCAGCCCCGCCGGCAGGTCGGTGACGGAGTCGGCGGGCGAGTCGGCGGCGACGGCGAGCACCACCCGGATCGGGCGGGCGGTGGCCTTCGAGTAGTGCAGCTCGGAGAGGCTCACGACGTCGGCGGCGGTCTCCTCGATCCAGTCGCGCCCCGTGATGCCGAGGTCGAACCGACCTTCGGCGACGTAGCGCGGGATCTCCTGCGGACGGAGGATGCGGACCTCGTTGACCCGGGGGTCGTCGATGGTCGCGCGGTAGTCGACGTCGGACGCGCGGGTGACCCCGAGGTCGGCGTCGTCGAAGAGCTCGAGGGTGGCCCGCTCCAGCGAGCCCTTGGGCAGGACGAGGTCGAGCACGGTCAGCTCCGGGTCGGTGCGGTCGGGACGGGCGGGAGGGTGCGCAGCAGCGCTGCGGTCTCGAGGGCGGTCTCGGCGGCTTCCTCGCCCTTGTGGCCGGCGCTCCCACCACACCGGTCGAGGGCCTGCTCGAGGGTGTTGGTGGTCAGCACGCCGAACACGATCGGCACGCCGGTGTCGAGGGCGACCCGGTTGAGTCCCGCGGCGCACTCCCCCGCCACGTACTCGAAGTGCGGGGTGTCCCCCCGGATCACGGCACCGATGCAGATCACGGCGTCGTAGCACCCCGACACCGCGAGGCGCCGGGCCACCACGGGAAGCTCGAACGCGCCGGGCACCCAGTGCACCGGCGCGGCGTCACCCACGACCCCGTGCCGGGTCAGCACCGCGGTCGCTCCCTCGAGCAACCGACCGGTGACGTGCTCGTTGAACCGGCCGACCACCGTCGCGACCCGCAGGCCGGTCGCGTCGAAGCCGACGGCGGGCGCGTACTCACCCATCGGTGCTCCCGGTCTGCTCGAGGTCGAGGAGGTGTCCCATCTTCTCCTGCTTGGTCCGCAGGTACGCGAGGTTCTCGGCGTTGGGGGCCGCCCGCAGCGGCACCCGCTCGACGATCTCGAGACCGTAGCCCTCGAGCCCGCCGTACTTGGCGGGATTGTTGGTCATCAGCCGCATGGTCGTGATGCCGAGGTCGACGAGGATCTGCGAGCCGATGCCGTACTCCCGGGAATCGGCCGCGAACCCCAGCTCGACGTTGGCCTCCACGGTGTCGCGCCCCTGGTCCTGGAGGTTGTAGGCCCGCATCTTGTGCCCGAGCCCGATGCCCCGGCCCTCGTGACCCCGGAGGTAGACGAGCACCCCGCGACCCTCCTGGGCGATCTGCTCGAGCGCCAGGTCGAGCTGGGTCCCGCAGTCGCAGCGCATCGAACCGAAGATGTCGCCGGTCAGGCACTCGGAGTGGACCCGGACCAGCACGTCGTCCTGGCCGTCGACGTCGCCGCACACGAAGGCGATGTGCTCGACGTCGTCGAGGTCGCTGGCGTAGACGTTGGCGGTGAAGTCACCGAACCGGGTCGGGATCCGCGCCTCGGAGACCCGGTGGACGAGCTTCTCGCGGTGGCGCCGGAAGCGGATCAGGTCGGCGATGGAGATCAGGTGGAGTCCGTGCTCGGTGGCGAAGCGCTCGAGCTCGGGCAGACGCTGCATCGTGCCGTCGTCGTTGACCACCTCGGCGAGCACCCCGGCCGGCGCCAGACCGGCCAGCCGGGCCAGGTCGACGGCCGCTTCGGTGTGCCCCGCACGCTTGAGCACCCCGCCCTCGCGGTAGCGCAACGGGAAGATGTGCCCCGGGCGGGCGAGATCGGTCGGGACCGACGTCGGGTCGACGAGGGTGCGCACGGTCGTCGCCCGGTCGGCGGCGCTGATGCCGGTGGTGGTGCCCTCGACCGCGTCGACCGAGACGGTGAAGGCGGTGCGCTGCACCTCGGTGTTCTCGCTGACCATCAGCGGGAGCCGGAGGTCGTCGAGGCGCTCCCCGAGCATCGGCATGCAGATCACGCCACTCGTGTGGCGGATCATGAACGCCATCGCCTCGGGCGTGATCTTCTCGGCGGCCATGATCAGGTCGCCCTCGTTCTCACGGTCCTCGTCGTCGACGACCACGACGATCTCGCCGCGCCCGATCGCTTCGATGGCCGCCTCGATGTGGTCGAAGGACACGCTCATGAGGACTCCTCGTCGGTCGGGCCGGTGGCGAACGCCACCAGCCGCTCGATGTGCTTGGCCACCATGTCGGCCTCCAGGTTGACGCGGTCACCGGGCCGGCGGACGCCGAGCGTGGTGACCGCCAGGGTGTGCGGGATCAGGGCCACGCCGAACGAACCGTCGTCGACGGTGGTGACGGTGAGGCTCACGCCGTCGACGGTCACCGACCCCTTCTCGACCAGGTAGCGGGCGAGCGGTCCCGCCACGCCGATGCGGATGCGGGTCGAGCCGTCGGGCAGGGGCTCCACCGCGCGGACGGTGCCCACGCCGTCGACGTGGCCGAGCACGAGGTGCCCGCCCAGCCGGTCGCCGAGCCGCATGGGCCGCTCGAGGTTGACCGGGTCGCCGGGCACGAGATCACCGAGCGTGGTGCGCTCGATCGTCTCGATCTGGGCGTCGGCGGACCACCCGGCCGGGTCGAGCGCCACCACGGTCAGGCAGCAGCCGTTGACGGCGATCGAGTCGCCGATGCGCGCGTCGGCGATCACCTCGGTGCAGTCGAGGTCGAGGCGGACCCCGCCGGCGTTGGCGGTCACGGCCCGGACCCGACCCAGCTCCTCGACGATCCCGGTGAACATCAGGCCTCCCACCCGACCGGCGAGCGGTCGATCCGGACGTCGTCCCCCAGCACCCGCACCCCGCGCAGGCGCCACCGGGGTGCCGCGGCGATCGTCGGCGGACCCGGCCAGGCCAGGCCGGCCAGGCCGTCGGTCCCGAGGGTGACCCCGCCCACGTAGGTGACGAGGTGGTCGGCGAGGCCCTCGGCGACGAGCGCACCGTGCAGGTGCGAGCCTCCCTCGACCATCGCCTGGAGCACCCCGTGGTCACCGAGCAGCGCGAGGGTGGCGCCGAGGTCGACCCCGCGGCGCACCCCCGGCACCGGGGCCACCACCTCGACCTTCGCCCCCGCCGCCCGCCAGGCGTCGACGACCGCGCCCGGTGCCGCCTCGGTGGTGACGACCAGGGTCGGGGCCAGGCTGACGTCGAACAACGGCCCGTCGGCCGGGACGCGGCCGGCGCCGTCGAGCAGGACGCGCAGGGGCGGCACCGGCGGCGGCGCGACGTCGCGGACGGTGAGGGCCGGTCGGTCGGCGAGGGCGGTCCCGGACCCCACCACCACCGCCTGCGAATCGGCGCGGAGCCCGTGGGCGTCGGCCCGGGCCTCGGGCCCGGTGATCCACTGCGAGGAGCCGTCGGCGGCGGCCACCCGGCCGTCGACGCTCAGCGCCGTCTTGACCAGGCAGTACGCCCGTCCGGTCCGGCGGTGGTGCAGGTAGGGCGCCAGCTGCTCGGCGACCGCTCCGGCCCCGACCCCCACCACCACCTCGATCCCTGCGGCCCGCAGGCGCGCGATCCCCTGACCGGCGACCCGGGGATCGGGGTCCTCGACCCCGACCAGCACCCGGGCGACCCCTGCGGCCACCAGCGCGTCGGCACACGGCGGGGTGCGCCCGTGGTGGGCACAGGGCTCGAGGGTCACGGCGACGGTGGCGCCCCGGGCCCGGTCGCCGGCCGCCGCCAGGGCCGCGACCTCGGCGTGCGGGCCACCCGGGGGCGCGGTGGCGCCCTCCCCCACGACCTCACCGTCGGCGACGACCATGGCACCGACCCACGGGTTGGGTGCCGTCGTGCGCCGCACCGACGCCGCGAGCGACCGGGCACGGGCCATCAGGGCCTCGTCCGGGCTGTGCTGCGGGTCGGTGGTCAACTCGGCGCTCCCTCTCCGGCACCCACCGTGACGGCGGACACCGCCCTCGGGGCGGCGCGGGACCACGACGGCGCGCGACGACGCCGGGTGACCCGGGCCCTCTCCCATCCGGACTGTGACCGTCGGCTCCGGGTTCTCACCGGATCAACCACACGACTGGCGGCCGTGGGCTCGCGGGCTGCCCGGTCTCCCGGGATCACCGCCGGTCGGGACTTCCACCCAACCCCGAGGGCTCTCGGACCACCGAGGCTACCAGCGGCCTCCAAGGGCATCCCCCGGCGACCCGATCGGTGCGGGCGCCGTCACCCACCGGCCACCCGCTCAGTGCGGGCGGCCACCGGCGAGCAGGTCGAGGGCGTGGGGCAGGGCCGCCAGGACCGCCTCGAGGCACTCCACCGCCCCACCCGACGAGCCCGGGAGGTTGCACACGAGGGCCGCCCCCACGGTGCCGCACACCCCCCGTGACAGCATCCCGAAGGTGCGCCCACCGGCGTTGGACGCCGTGCGCATCGTCTCGGCCAGGCCCGGGGCCTCCCGTTCGATCACCGCACGGGTGCCCTCCGGGGTCAGGTCGCGGGGCCCGAACCCGGTGCCCCCGGTGGTGACGACCAGCCCGGCGAACCCGGCGGTGAGCGCCCGGAGCGCACCGGCCACGGCGTCGACGCCGTCGGCGGTGATCCGGTGGTCGACCACCCGGAAGCCGGCCGCCCCGAGGCGCTCGACCAGGGCCCGACCGCTGCGGTCGTCACGGGTCCCGTCGGCCACGCCGTCGGAGACGGTCAGGACCTTCGCCGCGGGTCCGGGCGCCGGGGTGTCGCTCACGCGTCGGCTGCGGCGGCGCGGATCTCGTCGGCGGCCACCGCCGGGTCGGCGGCGTGGAACACCGCGCTGCCGGCCACCAGGATGTCGCAGCCCGCGGCCACGGCGAGACCGGCGTTGCCCGCCTTGATCCCGCCGTCGATCTCGATCTCGACCGCCAGGCCCCGGGCGTCGATCTCGGCCCGGGCCGCCCGGACCTTGTCGAGGACCTCGGGGATGAACGCCTGTCCACCCCAACCCGGGTTGACGCTCATCACGAGCAGCAGGTCGATCTCGTCGAGGTACGGCAGCACCTCGTCGACGGGCGTCGGCGGGTTGAGCACCAGGCCGACGCCCATCCCGAGCGCCCGCATGCGGTCGAACAGGGGCCGCGGGTCACCGAGCTCCACGTGGACGATGCACCGGTCGGCGCCCGCCTTGGCGAAGTCGTCGAGGTGCACGCCGGGATTGTCGACCATCAGGTGGCAGTCGAGGAAGAGGTCGGTCGTCGGCCGCAGCGACGCCACGACGGCGGGGCCGATCGTGATGACCGGCACGAAGTGGCCGTCCATGACGTCGACGTGGAGCAGGTCGGACACCGGTGCGACCCGGGCGACCTCGTCGGCGAGGTGGGCGAAGTCGGCGGACAGGATCGACGGCGCGAGCTTCACGGGCCGAACCTAGCGGTCCCGTCGCAGCACGAGCACGAACATGCCGTCGGTGCCCGCCCGGTCGGGCCACAGCACCGCCCCCGGACCGCGGGGCTCCCACGGATCGCCCGGCGGCGGGACCGGCACGAACCCCTCGAGCGAGCGCAGGGCCCAGCCTGTGACCGCGGTGGTCTCCGCCCGGGTGACCGTGCACACGGAGTAGACGAGCCGCCCGCCGGGCGCGACCGCACGCGCCGCCTCGGTGAGCAGCTCTCGCTGCAGCCGGGCCAGGTCGTCGACCGCGGCCCGGTCGATGCGCCACCGGGCCTCGGGCCGGCGCCGGAGCACGCCCAGGCCGGAGCAGGGGGCGTCGAGGAGGACCCGGTCGAAGGTGCCGTCGGCGAACGGCAGCGCCCGACCGTCGGCCACCGCCACGGTCAGATCGGTGCACCCGAGCCGGGTGGCCGCGGTCGCGACCAGGCCGAGCCTCCCGGCGTGCACGTCGGTCGCGACCACACGGGCGCCGCGCTCGGCGATGGCCGTCGCCTTGCCGCCCGGCGCCGCGGCCAGGTCGAGGATCCGCTCCCCCGGCTGCGGGTCGAGCACGTCGACGATGGCCTGGCTCCCCTGGTCCTGGGGGGTCGCCCGACCTTCGGCCACGGCCGGCAGTGCGGCGGGATCGCCCATCCCGCGCACCACCAGCGAGTCGGGGATCAACGCGCCCGACTCGACCTCGACCCCGGCGGCCGTCAGCTCCCCGGTCAGGGTGGCGGCGTCGGTGACGCGCCGGTTGGGGCGCAGGGTCATGGCGGCCGGCTCGTTGCCCATCGCCAGGACCGCCTCCACCCGCTCGGGCGGCAGCGTGGCGGCGATCTCGTCGACGATCCAGTCGGGGTAGGACCACCGCACGCCCCGCGACACCGGTTCGGGGAACGGCGGACCGGCCTCGGCCACCTTGCGCAGCACGGCGTTGACCAGGCCGCGCGCGCGCTCGGGCGCCGCCGACACCGTCTCCCCCACCGCGGCGTGCGGGGCGATGCCGTGCACGAGTTGGAACGCGCCCAGGCGCAGCGCCGCGCGCACCGGTGCCTCCAGCCGGTCGACCGGCTGACGACACCGCGGCGACAACAGGGCGTCGAGGCGTCGCTGCTCGCGCACCGTGCCGTACACGAGGAACGTCACGAACGAGCGGTCGCGGGCGGCCAGGCCCGAGTGGCGCAGTCGGTCGGGCACCAGCACGTGGGTGAAGGCGCCGTCCTCGATCCGCACCAGCAGGTCGATGGCGAGGGCCCGGGCGTCCGGGGCCCGGCTCACGTCAGCACCGTCGGAGCGTCGCGTCGGCCCGCCAACCAGGCGGCGGCCGTCATCACCGGACGTCCCTCGGGCTGGACCTCGAGGAGGCGCAGACAGCCGTCGGACGCGCAGACGCAGGCGTCGGGGCCGACCGTCCCGACCGGCGCGTCGGGCGCCCGGTCGGCCGGCTCGGCCCGCACGACCTTGAGCCGGCGGCCGTCGCACTCCGTCCAGGCGCCGGGCCGCGGAGTGCCGGCCCGGACCGTGCGGTCGAGCACGGCCACGGGATCCGTGAACCGGAGGCGGAACTCCTCGACGGTCAGCTTCGGCGCCGGCACGGCGTCGCCGTGCTGGGGTTCGGGGGTCCGGTCGGGCAGATCGGCGAGCACGTCGACCAGGAGCGGGGTGCCGAGGTCGACCAGGCGGCGCCGGAGCGACCCGGCGTCGTCGTGGGGCCCGATCGGGGTGACGACGCGCGCGTAGACGGGTCCGGTGTCCATGCCCTCGTCGAGGGCCATGACGCACACGCCGGTCTCGGCGTCGCCGGCGAGGACCGCCCGCTCGACCGGTGCCGCCCCGCGCCATCGCGGCAGCAGCGAGAAGTGCAGGTTGACGAACCCGCACCGGGCGGTCGCCAGCACCGAGGGCGGCAGCAACTGCCCGAAGGCGACCACCACGCCGGCGTCGAGGTCGAGACCGGTCAGTTCGTCGGCGAGCTCGCGCGCCCGGTCCGGGGTGCGCACCGGGAGGCCGAGCGCCTCGGCGGCGGCGCGCACGGGGCTCGGGGTGGTGGCACCGCCGCGACCGCGCCGGCGGTCGGGCTGGGTCACCACCATCGCGACGTCGTGCCCGGCGTCGACCACCGCCCGCAGCGGCGCGACGGCGTCGTCGGGAGTTCCGAAGTAGGCGAGGCGCACGCTCAGCGGCCGAACGGGTTGCCGCCGCCGACGGGCGCGGCCGCCAGCTCGTCGCGGCGTCGCAGCTCGCGCAGTGCGGCCTTGCGGGCGTCGGGGTCGAGCCGGTCGAGCATCAGGACCCCGTCGAGGTGGTCGATCTCGTGCTGGAGCATGCGGGCGAAGAAGTCGTCGGCCTCGACGATCTGCTCGTTGCCGTCGAGGTCGAGGCCGCGGACCGTGACGGTCTCCGGGCGGACGATCTCGAGCCGCAGGCCGACGATCGACAGACAGCCCTCGTCGAAGACGACCTCGCCCGACGACTCGACGATCTCGGGGTTGAGGAGCACCCCCGGCTCGTCGCCGAGGTCGAAGGTGAAGAAGCGCTTCAGGATTCCGACCTGGGGGGCGGCGAGCCCGCAGCCGTCGGCGCCGTACATGGTGTCGAACATCGTCTCGACCATGCCGACGAGCGTGCCGTCGATCTCGGTGACGTCGGCCGCCCGCTGCTTGAGGACCGGATCCCCGATCTGGCGCACCGTGTACCCGGCCATGGAGCCCAGGGTACCAGCGGGTCGGTTTCGACCGACCCGCGCCGGAGCCGGTCGGATCAGACGCGCGGTGGATCGACGGCGACCCGCAAGCGACCCTCGGACCGCGCCGGCCCGAGGTCGACGGTGGCGAGCAACGCGGCGAGGTCGTCGGGGGTCGCGGCCCGGACCAGCGCCGGGCCGTCACCCCGCTCGAGCACCGTCGCACCGGCGGCCCGGAGTGCGCCGACGGCCGCGGTCACCGCTGCGGCGGCGCCCGACACCTCGGCGAGGCCGCCGAAGGGCGGGAAGCCGGTGGCGGCGCGCACGGCGGTCTCCTCGGTCACGAACGCAGCCGGGTCACCACGCTCGGCCACCGCCAGGACCGGATGGTCGGGCATGCGGGTCTGCACGAGCAGGCGCCCTCCCCCGTCGCGCCCCCCGAGCAGCCGCGCGGCCCGGACCAGCAACCACGCCGCCTGCTCGTGGGCGCGGTACCGCGGCGCCAGCAGCTCTTCGTCGAACGCCAGGAAGGCGACGAGGCGCACCGGGTTCGGCCCGCCCCGGGGGACCCGATGGAGCACCGCCTCGGTTCCGACCAGGATCGGCGCGTCCGGAAGGTCCGCGGTGTCGAGGTCGACCTCGGCCACGTCGGTCCGGGGCACCAGGGCCGCCACGTCGTCACGCAGCGCGCCGATGCCCGGGCGCGCCGCGCGGAAGCGGGTCGCGTGACACTCGGTGCAGACCGGTGGCCGTTCGGCGGCACAGCGGGGGCACACCAGATCGGATTCGGGTTGGCGCACCGCGGCGCCACACCGGTCGCACCGGGCGAGGGCCCGGCACGCGCGGCAGGCCAGCAGGCGCGCGCGGCCGCGGCGGTTGACGACGAGCAGGGCCCGCCCGCCGTCGGCCACCACCCGCTGCAGCACCGGGCCGATGCCGTGGCCCAGCACCGAACCACCGGGGGCCTCGTCGCGCAGGTCGACGACGTCGAGGATCGGCCACCCGCCGCGCACGAAGGTGGGGCTCGGCGCCAGCACCGCACCGTCGCCCGCCGCCGCCACCCGGGCGTCGACGCTCGGGACGGGGCTGACGAGCGTGACGGACGCCCCCGCCCGGGCCGCCCGCTCGAGCGCCACGGTGCGGGCGTGCCAGGTGGGCGTCCGCTCCTCCTGGTAGGCCTCGTCGGTCTCGTCGAGCACGACCACCGCCGCCAGGTCGGGAACCGGCAGCCACACCGCCGCTCGGCCGCCGACCACCACGCAGTCCCCGGACCGGGCCCGGTCCCACACGACGGTTCGTCGGCGGTCGCTGAGCGCACTGTGATGGTGGAGCACGGTGCGGCCCGGCGCGGCCAGGGCCCGCACCAGCGCCTCGGCGCGCGCCGGCTCGGGGACCAGCACCAGCGTCGACCCGTCGGGCGCGCACAGCGACGCCACCAGGGCGCGCCGGTCGGCGGCGGGGGGCCACGTCACCACCCGGACCGGGGTCGTCGGCCAGGTCAGACCGGCGGGCGGTGCCGGCACCGGACGATGCTCCTCCACCCGTCCGACCGGAGCGTCGGCCGCCACGACGTTGGGGGCCGACGCCGCGCGCAGGAACGCCGTGCTCGGTCCGGCGAAGCGCCGGGCCGCCCACTCGGCCAGGGAGACGATGTCGGGCGGCGGTCCGGCGGACACGACCGCCAGGACCGGCACCAGGCGGTCGACCGGCGCCTCCGACACCACGTCGTCGGCCACGACCCAGCCGCGCACCCGACGGCCCTGCAGCGGCACGCGGACCACCGTGCCGACCGCGACGTGGTCGGCGAGGGCCTCGGGGACGAGGTAGTCGAAGGCGCGGGAGACCGCGGGGACGTCGGGGCGGACCCGGCAGACCCTCCCGGCGGCCACGCCGGGGATCAGGCCAGCGCTTCGGCCGCCGCGCGCAGCTCGCTCGCGCGGTCGGTGTTCTCCCAGGTGAACGTGGGCTCGGGCCGACCGAAGTGGCCGTAGGCCGACGTCTTGCGGAAGATCGGGCGCCGCAGGTCGAGCCGCGAGATGATGGCGGCCGGGCGGAGGTCGAAGTGCTCCTGCACCAGGTCGGCCAGCTTCTCGGGGTCGATCTGGGAGGTGCCGAACGTCTCGACCATCACCGACACGGGGCGGGCCACGCCGATGGCGTACGCGACCTGGACCTCGGCCCGCGAGGCGATTCCGGCGGCCACGAGGTTCTTGGCGACGTGGCGCACGGCGTAGGCGGCCGAGCGGTCGACCTTCGTCGGGTCCTTGCCGGAGAAGGCGCCGCCGCCGTGACGGGCCATGCCGCCGTACGTGTCGACGATGATCTTGCGGCCGGTGAGACCGCAGTCGGCGTGGGGGCCGCCCTTCTCGAAGGCGCCGGTCGGGTTGACCAGCACCCGGAAGTCGTCGCCGGCGAACTGCTCGGGCAGGGTGGGGCGGATCACGTGCTCGATGAGGTCAGGCGCCATGATCGAGTCCCGGTCGATGCCGGGGGCGTGCTGGGTGGAGATCAGGACGGTGTCGAGGCGCGCCGGGCGGCCGTCGACGTACTCGATGCTGACCTGGGTCTTGCCGTCGGGACGCAGGTACGGGAGCGTGCCGCTCTTGCGGACCTCGGTGAGCCGGTGCGCGAGCCGGTGCGCCAGCCAGATCGGCATGGGCATCAGGTCGTCGGTCTCGTCGCAGGCGTAGCCGAACATCATCCCCTGGTCGCCGGCGCCGGTCTCGTCGAGGACGTCGCCGACGCCGTCGCGGATCTCGGCGGCCTTGTCGACGCCCATGGCGATGTCGGAGGACTGCTCACCGATCGAGGTGATGACCCCGCAGGTGTTGCCGTCGAAGCCGAACGACTCCCGGTCGTAGCCGATGCCGCACACGGTGTCGCGGACGATGCGCGGGATGTCGACGTAGCCCGTGGTCGAGAACTCCCCCGCCACCACGACGAGGCCCGTCGTCGCCATCGTCTCGCAGGCGACCCGGCTCATCGGGTCCTTCTCGAGGATGGCGTCGAGGACGGCGTCGGAGACGGCGTCGCACATCTTGTCGGGGTGACCTTCGGTCACCGACTCCGACGTGAACGTGAACCGCTTCACTCGGGGGCTCCTTGGCTGGGTCGGTGCGCGTCGCGCACCCGGTCGAGGATCAGGTCGGCGAGCGCCACCTTGGTGACGAGCCCGGGCTCGTCGACGCCGCCGAACGCGTCGAGGAGCACGGCCCGGTTGGTGTCGACCTCGAAGCCGGAGTCGCCGGACCGCACGTCGTTGCCGACCATGAGGTCGACCCGCTTGGCGGTGAGCTTGGCGGCGGCGTTGCCCCGGACGTCGTCGGTCTCGGCGGCGAAGCCGACCAGGAACTGGTCGGGGCGCTTGCGCTCCCCGAGGAGGCGCAGGATGTCGGGGGTCGGCTCGAGCACGATCTCGGGAACGCCGTCGGCCTTCTTGATCTTGGCGTCGGCGACGGCCTTGGGCCGGAAGTCGGCGACCGCCGCGGCCATCACCACGGCGTCGGCGTCGGCCACGGCCGCCAGGGTGGCGTCGGCCATCTGCTCCGCGGTGTCGACCCGCACCACCGTGACCGCCGGGTGGGCGGATCGGTCGACGGTCGAGACCAGGACGACCGACGCCCCGCGCACGGCGGCGGCGTCGGCGATGGCGAATCCCATCTTC
>JAFMJM010000207.1 GCA_017853455.1 Acidimicrobiia bacterium
CCGGGTAGTCTCCTCAGTCCTTGGTGGCCGTAGCTCAGTTGGTTAGAGCGCCGGGTTGTGGTCCCGGAGGTCGGGGGTTCGAATCCCCTCGGTCACCCCACTCGCCCCTTGGCCCGTGCGCCCACCGGACTCCGGTCGGGCGCACGGTCGCGTCCGGGGGCGCCGGGACCGGGGCCCGGCCCCGACCCCGACGGCGTGTCGGTCAGCGTCCCAGCATCGCCCGCAGGGCCGACTCCAGGTCGGGGTGGGCGAAGGCGAATCCGGCGCCCAGCAGTTTCTCGGGCAGCACCCGCTGACCGTCGAGCATGAGGGCGGTCACCAACTCGCCGCCGTAGCGCACCTTCAGCGGGGCGAGGGGGGTCGGGAGGAACGTCGGGCGCTTGAGCACGGTTCCGAGCGTGGCGGTGAACTCGGCGTTGGTGACCGGCACGGGCGCGGTGAGGTCGATCGGCCCGCCCAGGGCCGGGTTGTCGATGCAGGCCCGCAGGGCGGCCACCTCGTCGGCCAGGGAGATCCACGACATCCACTGGCGACCCGAGCCGAGGCGCCCGCCGATCCCGAGGCGGAACGGGGGCAACAGGGTCTTGAGCACACCACCCGACGGGTCGAGCACGATCCCGGTGCGGGCCCACGCCACCCGCAGGCCGGCTTCGGCCGCAGGGCGGGCGGCGTCCTCCCAGGCCACGCAGACCTCGGACAGGAACCCGGTGCCGGGAGCGGAGCCCTCGGTGCAGATCTCGTCGCCCCGATCGCCGTAGTAGCCGATCGCCGAGGAGGTCACGAACACCGCCGGCGGGCGCTGGAGCGCGGCGAGCGACGTGGCCAGCAGCCCCGTGGTCGTGGTCCGGCTGTCGAGGATCTCGGCCTTGCGGGCCGGCGACCACTTCTTGTCGCCGATGCCCGCGCCCGAGAGGTTGACGACGGCGTCGACGCCCTCGAGTCCGGCGAGGTCGATCGTCGAGCGGGCCGGGTCCCAGGCGATGGCGTCGACCCCGGGCGCACCGCCCCCTGGCCGCACCAGGTGGGCCACCCGGTGCCCGTCGGCCCGCAGGGAGGCCGTCAGGGCCGTTCCGATGAAGCCACTCGCTCCCGAGATCACGATGTCCATGGTCCGTCTCCCCCGCCGGATCGACCCGGCTGCGTTCCCGTGCACCGGGAACGGCCCCGGTGGCGACTCCGGGAGGAACCGCCGATTACCATGAGATGTTCCGAGCGCCTCTAGCTCAACTGGCAGAGCAGCGGACTCTTAATCCGCGGGTTCAGGGTTCGAGTCCCTGGGGGCGTACCACCACGAGTGAGCGGCCGGTCACAACCGTCGTCGTCCCGGTCCGCCCCGGCGTCAGCAGGTGGCGGCGAGGTCCAGCAGCGCCGACCACTCGGCAGGGGTCGCCGTGAGTCCCCAGCGGGCCTTGATGGCGGTCCAGGCCCGGGCGTAGTGGCACCACGACGACCGGTCCGGCGGGCGCCAGGCCTCGGGCCCGCGGTCACCCTTCGACGCGTTCTCCGAGCTCGGAATGGGCACCAGGTGGTCGGGGTCGGCGAGGTCGTTGGCGAAGGCGATCCGCCGCTCGGCCGTCCAGGCCCAGGCCCCCGACCGCCAGGCGTTGGCGAGCGGCACCGTGTGGTCGACCTGGAACGACGAAGCGGCGTCGGTGGTGGTGCCCGACCACGGGTCGACCCAGCGGCCGGTGGCGACCACGCACGGCGGAGCGGCGGTGAAGGTGACCGCCACCCGGGTCTCGACGATCAGCACCTCGGCGCGGGTGTCCTGGCAGTCGTGGTCGGCGTCGGTCCAGCCCGAACCGAAGGACGATCGGGAGTACGGGTCGGAGGCGGCGGGCGCCACGTCGAGGCGGGTGATGCCGCCGGGCAACGCCGCGGTGGTCGTCGGCGTCCCGACCGCCGGCGCCGGCGGCGGCTCGGGTGCGCAGGCCCCCACCACGAGCGCGGCCAGGACCGCCACCACTCCCCAGCCGACCCGACGCCACGGACGGGCGACCGGCCGCGTCCCCCGGCCCGTCTGCACCGGCCGAGACTACGCCCCGTGATTCACGATCCGAATATCTGGGGCCAGGTGGGCGGTCCGCCGGAGGCCTAGGCTGCGCGCAGCCGCCGCACCCGGGAGGGACCGTGCCCGACTTCGCCATGTTCGACGCCGACCAGCACTACTACGAGGCCACCGACGCCTTCACCCGGCACCTCGACCCCAGGTGGACCGCCCGCACCATGCAGTGGGCCGAGGTACGGGGCAAGCAGCGCCTGCTCGTGGGCGGCCGCATCAACCGGTTCATCCCCAACCCCACCTTCGATCCGATCGCCACCCCCGGTGCTCTCACCGACTACTTCCGGGCCAAGGACGGCGTCACCGACATGCGCTCGGCCATGGGCACCCTCGAGTCGATCGCGGACCGCCCCGAGTACCGCGACCGTGACGCCCGCCTGGCGGTGCTCGACGCCCAGGGCGTGGAGGCCTGCTTCATGCTCCCCACGCTCGGAGTCGGCATGGAGGCAGCCCTCGAGACCGACCCCGAGGCGTTCATGGCGGCCTTCACCGCCTTCAACCGCTGGCTCGACGACGACTGGGGCTACAACTACCGCGACCGCATCCACGCCATCCCCTACGTCTCGTTGATCGACGTCGACTGGGCCGTCGCCGAACTCGAGCACGCCCTCGCGCACGGCGCCCGGGCGATCCTGATGCGCCCGTCGTCGGTGTACGGACCGACCGGGCGCCGCACCCCGGGGAACCCGGCGCACGACGCCTTCTGGGCCCGGGTGAACGAGGCCGGGATCTCGGTGCTCGTCCACGGTGGCGACGCCTCGTACGGCGCCTACCAGCAGTTCTGGGGGCTCGGCGGGGAGACCGAGGCGTTCAAGGTGTCGCCGCTGATGCGCCTCCTCTCGGCCAGCCCGGTCCACGACTTCGTCGCCTCGATCATGGCCGACCGGCTGTTCGAGCGGTTCCCCAACCTCCGCCTCGCCACGGTCGAGACCGGCTCGTACTGGGTCGGGCCGTTGCTGAAGAAGCTGCGGACCGTGGCCATCCAGGCTCCGGGCGACTTCGGCGCCGACCCCTACGAGCTCTTCCTCGAGCACGTGTGGGTCTCGCCGTTCTTCGAGGACGACGTGCTGGCCCTCGTCGACCTCATCGGGCCGGAGCGCACCGTGTTCGGCTCCGACTGGCCCCACGTCGAGGGCCTCGAGGACCCCGCCACCTTCGTGAAGGAGCTCGAGGGCCTCGGCGACACCGCGGTCGAGCAGATCATGCGCACCAACGCCTTCGGACTCATCACACCGCGCACCCGCCCCTGATCCGCCGCTCCGTCGTCCCCCGACGCATCGGCTGAAACCGTGGAACACACCTCGGTCGTCACCAGCACCTTCGACCGTCCTGCGGGAGCGACCGTCGCCCGGGTGGTCGACCCCGGCGGTCTCCGGCTCGCGACCGACGCCATCGCCGTCCACGACGGCGCGCGGACGTGGTCGTACGCCGAGCTCGCCGATGCCGTCGCCGACACCGCCGGCCGGATCGCCGCGTGCACCGCACCGGGTGACCCGGTGGCCCTCCTCGCGGTCAACGACGCACCCAGCCTGATCGCCCTCCTCGGGATCTACCGGTCGGGTCGCATGGCCGTCCCGATCGACCCCCGCGACGCCCGCGACCGGATCTCCCGGGCGGTCGACCTCACCGCTCCGACCCGGTTCGTGCACGCCTCGGCGCTACCCACCGGCGCCCCCGACCTTCCGTGGACGGCTCTGTCCGAACTGCCCGTCGGCCCACTCCCCGAACTCTCGACCATCGCTCCGGACACATCCGCTCTGATGATCTTCACCTCCGGCTCCACCGGGGTACCCAAGGGGATCGTGCGCAGCCAGCGCATGCTGACGGCGTTCGAGTGGGAGTACCCGGACCTCGGTGCCCCGCTCCGTCTCGCCTTCACCTATCCCCTCTCGTTCCTGGGCGGGACGATCATGGCCCTCCAGACCATCGCCAATCGCGGAACCACGTTCTTCGTCGATCCCGCCGCGTTCGGGGCGGATCGCATCCTCACCACCCTGCGCGATCAGAACATCCATGCGTTCAGCGCCGTTCCGTCCCTCCTGAGCGTGGTCGCCGATCGCGCTCTGCGCAGTGGAGAGACCGTTCCCGGGGTCGTTGCCATCATCACGGGCGGAGAGGTCGCCACCGGCGCCGACCTCGAGCGGATGCGCCTGGTCTGGCCCAACGCCACGATCTCGTGCCACTACGGCACCCAGGAGAGCGGTTCGGTCACGGCCTCGACGTACGCACCGGGCGACCCGGTGCCGGTCGGCGTGATCCCGGGGGGCACCGTGATCCTCGGGCACACCGTGGCCGTCGTGGACGACACCGGCGCACCGGTCCCCGTCGGTGAGATCGGGCAGATCTGCGTGCTCGGCTCCCTCATCACCACCGAATTCCTGGGCGATCCCGTCGGCACGGCTGCCCGCGCCGTCACGGTCGACGGACGCACCGGCACGCGCACCGGTGACCTCGGGCGCATCGACGCCGACGGCGTGCTCCACATCGTCGGCCGAGCCAACCACCGCATCAAGGTGTTCGGTACCGGCGTCGACCTGCTCGAGGTCGAGGCGGCCGTGCGCAGCCTTCCCGACGTCACCGACGCCGTGGTGAGCGCGGTCC
>JAFMJM010000208.1 GCA_017853455.1 Acidimicrobiia bacterium
ACGAGGTGGGTCTCGACTACGTGTCGTGCTCGCCCTACCGGGTGCCGATCGCCCGCCTGGCCGCGGCCCACGCCGCCCTGGGTGCCGACGGTCCCGGCTCCACCGCCTGACCCTCCCGGCGGGTTCGTCCGCCGACCCGGTCCACCGACGGCCGCCCTCCGGGGCGGCCGTCGTGCGTGTCACACCCCGTCGGTACGGTGGGGGTCATGGAGACGAGCCCCCACCCCGACCTCGACGTCGTCGTGCGCACCGCCCACCAGGGGGTCGACGCGTTCGTGGGCGGGGGCCTGCTCGACCGCGAGGAGCGCGAGGCGCGCCTGGCCGCCGAGCTCGCCCCCGGCGCGACCCGGCCGGTGGGGGCCGGTGACCGGATCCTCCCCGAGGAGCCCGATCCGTTCCGCCTGTGCTTCGAGCGCGACCTCGACCGGGTGAAGCACTCCCGGCCGTGGCGCCGCCTGGCTGGCAAGTGCCAGGTCTTCGTCGCACCCGAGGACGACCACCTCCGCACCCGGCTCACCCACGCGGTCGAGGTCGCCCAGGTCGCCACCGGGATCGCCCGGGCGGCCAACCTCTGCGTCCCGCTCACCGAGGCCATCGCCCTGGCCCACGACTGCGGCCACGGTCCGGCCGGGCACGCCTCCGAGGACGCCTTCTCCCCCTACCTGCCCGGCACCGGGTACGACCACGCCGTCTACGGCGCCGACGTCACCCTGGCGCCGCTCAACCTGTGTCGGGAGACCCTCGACGGGGTCCGCAACCACTCGTGGCGCCGGCCCGCACCCTCCACCCCCGAAGGCGAGGTGGTGGCCTGGGCCGACCGCATCGCCTACGTCTGTCACGACTTCGAGGACGCCGTCCGGGCGGGCATCCTCACCCCGGCCGACCTGCCCGCCTCGGTCCGCGACGTCGTCGGCACCGACCGCTCCGAGCAGATCGGCACGTTCGTGCTGGCCGTCCTGGAGGCGGTCCAGCGGACGGGCCGGATCGGCATGACCGAACCCGCCGCCGGTGCGTTGGCCGACTTCCGGGCGTTCAACTTCGAGCGCATCTACCTGCGGCCCGCCTCGGTGCGCCAGGCCGAGAAGGTGATCCACCTGCTGCGCGGTCTGGTCGACCACTTCGCCGACGCCCCCCACCGCCTGCCCGAGGCCGCGCACGGCGAGGTTCCCGACCCCGGGTCCGACCGGGCGGCGGCGTGGGCCGTCCACTACGTGAGCGGCATGACCGACCGGTTCGCCCTGGGGCTCGGGGTGGAACTGCTCGGGTGGCGCCCCGAGGACCTGCCCCGGGGCGTGTGAGCCCCGGCGGGCCTAACCTCCCAGGCGATGGGCATCCTCGACGAGGACGTGGTGCGGGTCCGGGAGTCGACCGACATGGTCGCGCTCGTCGGCGACCACCTGGCGCTCAAGCGGGTGGGCTCGCGCTACCGCGGCCTGTGCCCGTTCCACCAGGAGAAGACGCCGTCGTTCTACGTCAACCCCGAGCTCGGGGTCTACAAGTGCTTCGGCTGCAACGCCAGCGGTGACGCGATCACGTTCGTCCGGGAGCTCGAGCACCTCGACTTCGTCGAAGCGGTCGAGCAACTGGCCGTCAAGGCGGGCATCCAGCTCCGTTACGACGACAAGCGCGCCGCCACCGACCGGTCGCGCAACACCCGGCTGGCCGAGGTGGTCGGGCTGGCGATCGACGAGTACCACCGCCTCCTGCTCGAGTCGCCCGACGCCGGTCCGGCCCGGAGGTACCTCCGGGGTCGCGGCTTCGACGGCGAGGCCGTCCGGCGGTTCAAGCTGGGCTGGTCCCCCGACGACTGGGACCCGCTGAGCCGGACGCTCCAGCAGCAGGGAGTCCGCCGCGACGACATCGTCGACGCCGGCCTGGCGTTCGTCAACCGGGCGAACAAGCTCCAGGACCAGTTCCGGGGGCGCCTGATGTTCCCGATCTACGACGCCCGGGGGGTGCCCGCCGGGTTCGGCGGACGCGCCATCGGCGACCAGCAGCCCAAGTACAAGAACTCGGCCGAGAACCCGCTGTACCACAAGAGCCGGATCCTCTACGGCCTCAACTGGGCGAAGTCCGACATCGTCGCCCAGGGTGAGGTGATCGTCTGCGAGGGCTACACCGACGTGATGGCGTTCGCCCTCGGTGGCATGCCCAACGCCGTCGCCACCTGTGGCACCGCCCTCACCGACGACCACGTCCGGGCGCTGAAGAACCTCGCCCGCCGGGTCGTGCTGGCCTACGACGCCGACGCGGCGGGTCAGGGTGCCGCCGAGCGTTGGTACGCCTGGGAGGCGGAGTACCAGATCGAGCTGCGGGTGGCGGCCCTGCCCGCCGGGCGCGACCCGGCCGACGTCTGGCACGACTCGCCCGAGGCGTTGCGGGCCGCCGTCGCCGACGCCACGCCGTTCCTCCAGTTCCGGCTCGACCGGCTCTTCGCCGCCGCCGACCTCACCACGCCCGAGGGCCGCGGCCGGGCGGGGCAGGCCGCCGCCGGCCTGGTCGCCCAGCACCCCAACGACCTGGTGCGTGACCAGTACGTCATGCAGCTCGCCGCCCGCCTCGGCATCGAGGCCGACGCCCTGCGCTCGACCGTGGCGACCGCCCGCCGCGCCGGACCTCCGCCGACGTCCCGGCGCGCCGACCCGCCCCGACGGCGCGAGCAGGCGCCGCCCGACGAACCGCCCGACGAGCCGCCCGACGACGTCGCGCCGCCGACCGCCATCGACCGCCGCGAGCTCGACCTGCTCCGGTGGGTCATCCACGAGCCGGAGATGGTGGCCGACTGGATCGACGCCGCCTTCTTCACCGACCCGAACACCCGCCAGGTGTTCGACCTGCTGGTCGGGGCCCACACCTTCCACGAAGCCCTGGAGGCGGCGGCAGGGGCTCCCCGGTCGCTGCTCGAGCGCCTCGCCGTCGACGAGCCCCCGACCGACGACGATGCGGTGGCGCTGGCGGCCCGGCTGGTGGTCAACGCCGTGGAGCCGCGCGCGGGGGAACTGCTCCGCCGGTACCTCCAGTCCGGTGACGACCGGGCAATGGTGGTCAAGCTCGACCTCGACGAGCTGGCCCACCTCCGGGAGCTCGGGGAGTGGCCCCGGGCGCGCGAGGTCGCCCTGCGCCTCGTCTCCCAGGTCGTCGACGCGACGACGGAGGTCGGCGGACCGCAGTGACCGGACGGCGCGTCCGCCCGACGGGTCGCCGTTGGTACCGTCGATCCCCGTGGCGCCGACGTCGGGTGCCCGGCGGAACCGGAGGCGGGTGGTGACCGAGTCGATCGAGCAGATGGCGATCGGGATGGTGGCCCGGGCCGGCGACCGTGACTTCGTCACCCTCCACGAGATCTTCGCCGCCCACCCCGACCTCGAGCCCGAGACCGCCGACCTCGCCGCGCTCTTCGCCGCCATCGAGGCCCGGGGTATCGCCATCGTCGACGAGGTCACCGAGGAACTCCGGCGCGAAGACGCCACCCGCGACGCCGACGAGCACCGGCCGCGGCGGAGCACCGGCACACCGTCGTCGGCCGACGCCACCCGCCGCCCGGGCGAGGCGGCCCGCCCGGGTCGGGCGCCCCGGGTGCCCTCCGGATCGCGACTCACCGATCTCCGACCCGAGCGGGGTGGCGACGCCCTCGATCCCGTGCGGATGTACCTGCGCGAGATCGGTCGGGTGCCCCTGCTCACCGCCGACGAGGAGAAGGCCCTGGCCCGACGGATCGAAGCGGGGATGATCCACACCCAGCGCCTCGCCACCGACCCGCCGGCGAGCCCGGAGGAGCGGGCCAACTCCGAGTGGATCGTCACCGACGGCGAGATCGCCCGGCGCCAACTCACCGAGGCCAACCTGCGCCTCGTGGTGTCGATCGCCAAGCGGTACGTCAACCGCGGGATGTCGCTGCTCGACCTGGTCCAGGAGGGCAACCTGGGCCTCATGCGCGCGGTCGAGAAGTTCGACCACACGCGGGGCTTCAAGTTCTCCACCTACGCCACGTGGTGGATCCGTCAGTCGATCACCCGGGCGATCGCCGACCAGGCGCGCACCATCCGGATCCCGGTGCACATGGTCGAGACGATGAACCGCGTCCTGCGGGTGCAACGGGAGATGGTCCAGGAGTTGGGTCGGGAGCCGACCGTCGACGAGCTCGCCGCCCGGGTCGACCTCACGCCGGACCGTGTGCGGGAGATCCGCCGCTTCGCACAGGAGCCGATCTCCCTCGAGAGCCCGGTGGGCGAGGAGGACGGATCGTCACTCGGCGACTTCGTGGGGGACCCCAATGCGGTCATGCCGGCCGCGGCAGCCGAGTACCTCGACCTGAAGGCGGCGGTCGAAGCCGCGTTGGGTCGCCTCGACCCGCGTGAGCGTGACGTCATGCGCCTGCGCTTCGGGCTCGACGACGGACAGGTCCGCACCCTCGAGGAGGTCGGCCGCACGTTCGGGGTGACCCGGGAGCGCATCCGCCAGATCGAGTCCAAGACCCTCGCCAAGCTCAAGCACCCCACCCAGGAGCGGCGCCTCCGCGAGTTCCTCGACGGTGTCTGACCCCCGCCCCGCCCCGGACCCGCCGACCCCTTGCGACGGGACTACGGTTCGGCGCGCGGGGCCGTAGCTCAGTGGTCAGAGCAGGGGACTCATAATCCCTCGGTCGAAGGTT
>JAFMJM010000209.1 GCA_017853455.1 Acidimicrobiia bacterium
CTGTTGCCGGCCGAGCCGCCCGCCACGTAGACGTTGACCGTGCCCGACGGCTCGATGCGGATCGTGGCGCCCTCGGTCGCGAAGTTCCCCATGCCGCTGGTGGTGGGCTCGACGTACGTCGCGGTGCCGACGCCGACGAAGCGGCCGGCGGCCCGCGCCACAGCCTGCTCGCGCCGGAAGGCGTCGTAGTCGAGGACGGCGAGGGCGTGCTCGAAGGTCTCGAGCGGCGTGACCGAGTCGTAGGTCATGCCGTTGGCGTTCGCGTAAGGCAGCTCGTCGGCGCGCAGCAGGTTGCGGCGGCGCAGCTCGACGGGGTCGAGCCCGAGGTCGCGCGCCGCCAGGTCGAGCAGCATCTCGCGCGCGACGGTCTCGTACTGCCACGGTCCGCGGTACGCAGTACGCCCGACCGTGTTGGTGAACCGGCACTCGGTGGTGAACGTCGCGGCGGGCACCCGGTACGGCCCGGGGAACAGCATGCCGGCGGCGGCACCGGTGCCGACCGGCCACGGAATCGGATAGGCGCCGGCGTCGATCACGTGGTCGAGGTGGGCGGCGACGATCGTGCCGTCGGCGGCGAACGCGATCCGGGCGTCGCCGTACTCGTGGCGGGCCTGCCCGGCGCACATGAGGTTCTCGCGGCGGTCCTCGACCCACTTGAGCGGGGCCGGGAGCCGACGGGCCGCGAGGGCCACGGCCATCTCCTCGCGGGTGACGTTGACCTTCTGGCCGAAGCCGCCGCCGGTGTCGCGCATCACGACCCGTACCCGGGCCTCGGGCACGCCGCAGAGACGGGCGAGGTAGGCCCGGACCTCGTGGGGGGCCTGGGTCGCCGACCACACCGTGAGCTCGCCGCCCGCCCACTCCGCGACGATCCCGCGGCACTCCATCGGCACGGCCGCGTAGGCCTGCTGGGTGATGGTCTCGCGCGTCACGTGGGCGGCGGCTGCGAACCGCTCTTCGTCGGGCGGCCGGAACGCCAGGCGACCCACCACGTTGCCGGTGTAGCCCTCGTGGACGAGCGCATCGTGCTCGGTGGCGGTGCGCAGGTCGACGACCGGGGGCCGCGGGTCCCAGTCGACGTCGACCAGCTCGACGGCGTCCTCGGCGACGGCCCGGCTCGCCGCCACCACCAGGGCGACGGGGTCGCCGGCGAAGCGCGCCTCGCCCGAGGCGAGGGGCGGCAAGGGGGTGGTCGGCATCGACTTCCCGAGCATCGTGTACCACTGCTCGTGCACGTCGGGGTCGAGGTCGGCGGCGGTGAACACGGCGTGCACGCCGTCGAGGGCGAGGGCGGCGGCGGGGTCGATGCCCCGGATCGCGGCCCGGGCGAACGGGCTGCGCACGAAGCAGGCGTGGAGCATCCCCGGGCGGGTGACGTCGTCGACGAACGTGCCCCGTCCGGTGAGGAGACGGGCGTCCTCGACGCGCGCGACCCGCTGTCCGACGAAGCGGTTGCCGCTCACGGGAGCCGGGCCGGGAGCGTCTCCCAGCCGCGCACGGTCGAGGTCGAGGCCAGGTGCGCCCGGTCGAGGTCGACCTCCCACTCCGGGAACCGGGTGAGGATCTCGTCGAGGGCGATCCGGCCCTGCAGGCGGGCGAGTGCGGCACCCAGGCAGTAGTGGATGCCGTAGCCGAAGGCCAGGTGCGGGCCGATGTCACGGTGCACGTCGAAGCGGTCGGCGTCGGGCCAGCGGCGGAGGTCGCGGTTGGCGGCGGCCACGACGAACAGCATGGCGCTGCCGGCGGGCACGGTCTGACCGTGCCACTCGACGTCCTCGGGGACGTAGCGCCCGATGTGCGGACCGGGTGGCTCGAAGCGCAGGAGCTCCTCGATCGCGTTGCCGAGCAGCGACCGGTCGGCCACGAGGGCGGCGCGCTGGTCGGGGTGCTCGCCGAGCACCTTGCCCGCCCAGCCGATCAGCTTCGTGGTGGTCTCGTTGCCCGCCCCGGCGACGACGGTCGTGTACATCAGCGCCTCGTCGCGGGTGAGCGTGCGGGTGACGCCGTGCTCGTCGACGAACTCGGTGTGGAGCAACTCGGTCATGAGGTCGTCGGACGGGTGGTCGATGCGCCAGTCGATGTAGTCGGCGAAGCCCTCGCTGCCGAAGGTGGGGTTGTCCTCGACCGCCATCGGCTTGCCGGCCTCGGTGCGCAGCCGGGCGTCGGAGGCGTCGCGCACCTTGGCCTGGTCGTCCTCAGGGATGCCGAACAGCATCCCGACGACCTTCATCGGCATCTGGGCGCCGAGGTCGCCGACGAAGTCGATCTCGTCGGCGTCGCGGAGCGGGTCGAGGCACTCGGCGCACCACGCCCGGATCTGGGGCTCGAGCGCGGCGACCCGTCGGGGGGTGAACACCCGCGACAGGAGGCTGCGGTGCGCCGTGTGCGTGGGCGGATCCTCGAAGATGAGGGTGCCCGGCGGGATCTCGATGTCGGCCTTGATCAGCTCGAGGATCCCGCCCCGGCCCGACACGTGGTGCTTGGCGTCGACCAGGCCGCGTTCGCAGTCCTCGTACCGGGTGACGGCGTAGAAGTCGTACTCGGCGTTGTAGTAGAGGGGAGCCTCCTCGCGCATGCGCGTGTAGAGGGGGTACGGGTCGGCGGCGATGTCGGCGTCGTACGGGTCGAACGAGATCGGCTCCACGGGGGCTCCTGGCTCGGGGCGTCCGACCGTTCTACCCGATGTGCGTCCACCGGGGCACGGCCCGGCGCCGGACTCAGTTCCCGAGGAACTTGGCGACGTTGCGCTGGAGGTCCTCGGTGTCGAACGACGCCGACTCCGCCCCGAGGGCGAAGTCGATGGTGTTCAGCACCGCCCGCTCGATGTGGAGATTCAGGACCCGCTTGGTCGACTCGACCGCCTGCTGGGGGAGGGCCGCGATGCGGTGGGCGGTCGCCAGGGCCGCCTCGAGCACCTCGCCGTCGGGGACGACGTGGTTGGCCAGGCCGATCTGGGCGGCCCGCTCGGCGGTGATCCGGTCACCGGTGAAGGCGTACTCCTTGGCGAGCAGCAGGCTGGTGTGCAGCGGCCAGACGATCGGTCCACCGTCGGCCGCCACGAGACCCACGGCGACGTGCGGGTCGGCGAGGAACGCCGACTCGGCCATGTAGACGACGTCGGAGAGCGCCACCAGGCTGCAGCCGAGCCCGACCGCGGGACCGTTGACGGCCGCCACCACCGGGACCCGGCACTGGATCATGTTGAGGACCAGCTCGCGGCCCTCGGCGAGGGTGGCCCGACGGACCTCCCGGTCGTCGATCATGTCCTGGAGGAGCCCGAAGTCGCCGCCCGCCGAGAACGCCCGGCCGTTGCCGGTGATGACCGCCACGCGCGCTCCGGTGTCGGCGCTGAGCAGCGGGAACACCTTGGTGAGGGCGAGGTGCAGGTCGGGATTGGTGGCGTTGAGCTGCTCGGGGCGGTTCAGCCGCACGATGCGGACGGGACCGTCGGCCTCGACGGTGATGGCGTCGGGCAGGGCGTCGTACATCGGGGTCCTCTCGGAGGGCGGGTGATCGGGGGTGCCGCGTCAGGCGGGCAGGCCGAGGATGCGCGTCGCGATGATGTTCTTCTGCACCTGCGACGTGCCACCCATGACGCTCTGGGCCCGGCTGTACAGATAGGTCTTGAGGGCGACGTCCTCGGTGTCGGTGACCGCCGCCGCCCCCGACACCGCCAGCGCCGCGGCGCCGACGGCCTGCTCGACCCAGGTCATGAGCAGCTTGTCGATGGAGCCGTCGGGTCCGTGGTCGATGCCGTCGAGGCGCTCCGACAGGCGGCGGCTGACGTGCTTGCGCAGCATCTCGACCTGGGTGCGGGCCCACACGACGGCCTCGTGCTGGTCGGGGCGGTAGGCCGCGGGGTTGGCGCGCACCCGCTTCTCGAGGTCGGTGACCGTCTTGTTGTATCGGCTCACGTAGCCGAGCTCGCCGGGCTCGCGTTCGTGGCTGACGATGGTCATCGCCAGGCGCCAACCCTCGCCCGGCTCGCCGATCATGTCGTCGGCCGCGACGCGGGCGCCGTCGAAGAGGACCTGGCCGAACTCGGTGGTGATGCCGTTGATCATCTTGAGGGGCCGCTGCTCGATGCCCGGCTGGTCCATCCGGACCGCGAACGCCGAGAGACCCTTGTGCTTGGGGACGTCGGGGTCGGTGCGGGCGAGCAGGAGGCACCACTCGGCGACGTCGGAGTAGCTCGTCCAGATCTTGTGTCCGTGGATCACGAACTCGTCGCCGTCGCGCACGGCGGTGGTGCGCAGCGCCGCCAGGTCGGAGCCGGCGTCGGGCTCGCTGAAGCCCTGGCACCAGCGCTCGGAGCCGTCGATCAGGCCGGGGAGGAACCGGTCCTTGATCGCCTCGCTGCCGTGCACCGAGATGCCCTGCACCAGGTAGCCGAGCGACGGCCGGGGCGGTGCACCGGCGTCGGCGAGCTCGTCGTCGAGGATGACGTCGAACACGGTCGGCAGCTCGTGGCCGCCGTAGCGCTTCGGCCACGACAGACCGAAGAACCCCGCGCCGTAGAGCGCGGTGTGCCACTCCGCCGCGCGCTCCCAGTACTCGTCGTCGGTGGACGACGCGGGCAGCCCGGGGTTGTTGTCGACCAGCCAGGCGCGCAG
>JAFMJM010000017.1 GCA_017853455.1 Acidimicrobiia bacterium
CGGTCGGGTCAGTTGAGCCGGGCGCGCAACCGGGCCAGGAGCGCCTCGCCCTCGGCCCGCTCCGCCGGCGCGATCCCCGGGATCGCGAGCCGCAGGCGCAGGGCCCAGGTCGCCGACAACGGCGCCCGCGTCGAGAACGACGCCACCAGGTTCGCCAGGATCCGGGCGAGGATCGCGCGCGGCCCGACCGGATCGAGGTAGGCGGGCACGAACGGTGCACCCGGGCGCAGCCGGTCGAAGAGCTGCCGCGCCCCCGCTGCATCGAGCGGCACGCCGGCGTGGAACGGATCGACGAACCCGTCGTCGCCGCCGACCAGGAAGTGTCCGGGCATCCCCACGCCGACACACTCCACGCCGCAGCGACGTCCGACCTCGATCATCACGACGCTGAGGGTGATCGGCATGCCCAGGCGACGTCGCAGCACCTCGTCGAGGTACGAGTTGCGCGGGTCGTGGTACTCGGCCAGGTCGCCCCCGAAGCCCGCGTCGACGAACAGCGCGCGGGCCAGGTCGGCGATCCCGGTCGCGGTGATGCCCGCGGCGAGCCGGTCGAGCTCGGCGAGTGACGCCCCGACGTCGACGGGATGGTCGTGCGCCGCGATCAGCAACGCCGCCTCGTCGAGCGGGATCGCGTCGTCGGGCCGTTCGACGAGCTCGACGAACCGGGCGGTGGGGTCGGTCACGCGCGGACGGTAGCGCCCCGGGGGCGGCCGGTCGTCGTGGCGGCGTCCGGTCCTAGAATCCCGTCATGGCGGCAACGGCCGGCACCCACCCCGACACGCACTCCGGCCATCGGCACCCGACCGCCGACGTGGCCCTGCGCGACGCCGTGGCCTTGCGACTGCAGGGGGCCGGGCAGCGCTCCACCCCGGCGCGCGACGCGTTGGTCGAGGTCCTGGCGGCGGCCGGGCGGCCGGTCACCATCCCCGAGATCCTGGCGGCCGGCGCCGGACTCGCGCAGTCGTCGGTCTACCGCAACCTCGTCGTGCTCGAGCAGGCCGGCGTCGTGCACCGCATCGTGACCAACGCCGAGTTCGCGCGCTTCGAGCTCACCGAGGACCTCACCGGCGACCACCACCACCACCTCATCTGCAGCGAGTGCGGTGGCGTCGACGACGTCCCGGCCGCACCGGCGATCGAGCAGGCCCTGCACCTCGCGGTCAGCGAGATCGAGCGGGCCACCGGGTTCTCGACCACGGCGCACCGCATCGACCTCGTCGGGCGCTGCCGCACCTGTCGCTGACCGTCAGCCGGCGTTCGACGACGCGCCCGACGACGGGAGCGGCACCGGCTTCCCGGCCGCCAGCGCCGAGAACATCGCCGGGAGGTCCTCCTCGGGGATCTCACCCGAGGTGCGGGCCGCCACCTTGCCGTCGGCACCGACCCACACGAGGTACGGGTACCCGGCCAGCCCGTAGGCCTGGGCCGCGTTCTGGGCCCTGTCGTCGACCAGGACGTCGCCCCGGAACTTCTCGCGCGCGATCCACGTGCTCGGCGGGTAGTTGGGAGCGGCCTGGTCGGTGCCCGTGGTGACGGCCACGACCGGCACCCCGGCGTTCTTCCCGGCCCGCTCGACCGCGACCAGGCGTGGCAGCTCGGCCTGGCAGTGGGGGCACCAGTGCGCCAGGAACGCGAGCACGTAGGGCTTGCCCGTGACGCCACCGGCGGTGGAGGTGCGCGCCTGGAAGTCGACCGAGCCGATCTCGGGGGCGGCCAGGCCGACCGCCGGATCGGTGGCGGCGCCGGTGTAACGGGGCAGGGCGGTCCCGGTGACGGTGACCTCGGGGGAGACCTCGAGCTTCGCCTTGGGTCCGGTCGGGTCGGAGCCGCCCACGGCCGAGAGCACCACCGCCAGGACGCCGGCGAGCACGACCACGCCGATGACGGTCGGGAACACCCAGTTCCGTCCCGTTCGCCGGACCGGGGTCCGGGTCGGGGTCGGGCGGGGCGGGGGCTTCTTGGCGCTCACGGCGTTCCTCTCGTCGGGGCGTGGGGTGGGTCGCCCCGGATCGGTCAGGGGTTCCCAATATGCCCGGTGTCGTCCACCCGGAGCAGGTCGCGACGCTCGGCCGCCCGGTCGACGAGCAGCAGCACCCCGACGAGCAGGAATCCGCTCAGCGCCATGAACGCCAGGGTGACGAACCCGAGCGTCTGGAACCACGGCACGCTGCAGGGTGCGGCGTCGGAGCACGAGCTGGTGCGCTCGAAGAAGTGCACCCGCTCGACGAGCCAGTGGTAGCCCGACAGCGGCGCCCCCACCACGACGAACGGCCAGGCGTAGGCCCGCACCCCCCGGTCGCGTCGGAACACGCCCACGAGGAGCACGACCGCCAGTGGGTACATGCAGATCCGCTGGTACCAGCACAGCCGGCACGGCGTGTAGTGCGCGATCTCCGAGTAGTAGAGGCTGCCGAGGGTCGCCACCACCGCCACGAGGCACGCGATCCGCCGGGCCGACGGGCCGACGGTGTCGACGACCGCGTCGCCGAGGCGACGCACCGGCGGCACGAACCGCCCGACGGCGAGCAGCACCGCCGCGACCACCGCCACGTCGGCGAGGAGGGTGAGGGCCGTGAAGAAGGCGTTGGCGGTCTCGGTGGTCATCGGCTCACGACGCGGGTGCGATGCGGACGGATCCGTGGAGGACGACCCGTTCGGGGCGGTCCGTCGGGCCGGTCACCACGGTGACGGTGACACCCCAACGGCCGGCCGTCGGGATGGCGACCCCGGGCGAGAACGCGTGTCCGGGGCCCAACGTCCGCAACGGTACGGCCGTCGGTCCTCCGGCGCCCGTCGGCGGGTCGAGGGTGAGCTCCACCGCGGGCACCGCGAGCACCGCGCCGCGCCGCGAGGTGTAGACGTGGACGTCGTCGGATCCGACCCGGCCGGGCACCACGCTGACGTCGACCCGGACCCGCCGATCGGTCAGCACCGTGTCGGCGGAGCCCGACCGGTCGGTGACGACCCGCGCCGGCGGGGCCGCCTCCACCAGCAGGGCCGTCGCGGCGAGCACGACGGCGGCCAGGACCACCTCGAGCCCGATCGACCGGCGCAGCGAGCGGGTGTCGTCGCCCCGGCGCAGACGGTCGCGGACCCCGACCGCCACGGCGAGCACCAGGGCGACCACGACGACCTTCACGACGAGGATCCGGCCGAAGTCGGTCGACCGCAGGGCGTCGAGGCTGCCGACGAGCCGCCACGCCTGCAGCACGCCGGTCGCGACCAGCGCTGCCACGCACCACCACGCGGTCCGCGAGAACCGCGTCACCGCACCCGGAGCACCGGGGTCGTCGTCGGTGAGCACGACGTTCCACACCACCGCGAGGCCACCCAGCCACACCGCCATCGCCGCCACGTGCACGACGTCGAGGGCGATCGCCGCTCCGCTGCCGTCGCCGGACGCGGCGTGGCCCGACAGGGCGGGTGCCGCGACGAGCGCACCGCCCAGACCCACGGCCACCGGGGCCCACCAGCGGGGCAGGGACCGCCCCGATCCGGGGCCGCTGCGGAACAGCACCGGCACGCAGACCAGCGCCACCACCAGCACGAGCGCCCGCACGACCCACACCACGCCGAAGCGCGTCCCGAGCGTCACGCGCCAGAGGTGCGGCGCGACGAGATCGGTCGGCCCGCCGCCGCGTGAGTACGCGCCGAACACCGCGAGTCCACCGACCGTCGCCGCGAGGAGCGCGACGAGCGCACCGACCACGAGACGACGGACCCGGCGACGGTCGCGCGCGGTCGGCCACACCACGGCTGCGAACCACACGCCCCCGACCGCCACCGCGAGGGCGGCGAACCCCACCCACCGGGTGATCCCCCACACGACGGCGATCGAGCGGTCCGGCCGCCGCTCGGCGAGCAGCCGTTGCGCCAGGTCCACCGTGGTCGCGTCGGCGGGCGCGGCGTCGCCCACGCGGAACGTCCAGGTGCCCCGGATGCTGTGCGTGTCCTCGGTGACCGCGTTCCAGGTGACGATGTAGGTGCCGTCGGGCAGGGCGTCACGCACCGGGAGGACGAGCCGCTCGGGCGACGGCTGGCGGAGCCGTCCGGTGGCCACGCGTCCACCCTGCCCGTCGTAGAGCGTCATGCCGCCCAGGCGCACGTCGACGCGCTCGGTGAACCAGATGCGCACCGACCCCGGCGAACGCGCGAGCACCGCCCCGGCGGACGGGCTCGTGTCGACGACGTCGGCGTGGGCGCCGGCCGCCACCGCGAAGGGACCCCCGAGGGCACCGAGCGTGGTGATCGCGAAGGCCACGACGGCGAGCCCGCGTCGCAGGCTCGGACGGGCCGGGGGTGCGCCGGGCATGGGGTCGACTCCGGAGGGTGGCCGGGTCGCCAGTATCGTCGCCGCACGGTGGACGCGAGGGAGCGGGGAACCGCATTCGGGGGTCGGTGGCGACGGCGCCCGCACCGCGTCACCCGTCTGGCCGCGGCGGCCGCCTTCTGCACGGTCGTGGTCGGCGGCTGGTTCGGGCCCTGGGTGGGCCCGGCGTCGGCCCACACCGTGGGGGGCGTCGCCGCCACCGACTACCGCACCCGCATCACGGCCCGGGCCGAGCCGTTCCCGGGCGTGACCGTCGCGCCGGTCGACTCCGGCAACCAGCTCGAGCTCACGAACGACGCTGCGCGCGACGTGGTCGTCATCGGGTACGACGGCGAGCCGTACCTGCGGGTGGGGCCGCGGGGCGTGTTCGAGAACCGCAACTCGCCGGCGACGTACCTCAACCGCAGCCGACTGAGCCCGGCACCCCCGCCCGACCGCGCCGACCCCGAGGCCGACCCGTCGTGGCGTCGGGTCGGCGACGGCCCGTCCGTCCGCTGGCACGACCACCGCGCCCACTGGATGGGCACGACCGATCCGCCGGCGGTCCGCCGGGACCCCGACCGGGCCCAGCTGATCCAGCGGTTCACGGTGCCGGTGGTGCGCGGCGACCGGACCGTCCGGGTGCGCGGCGACGTCTCGTGGATCCCCGGCCCCTCGCCGTGGCCGTGGATCGGCGTCGCGGTCGTGCTGGCGGTGGCCGTCGTGGTCCTCGCCCGCACCCGCCGGGCCCCCGTGGCCATCGGCACCGCGCTCGCGCTGACGCTGGTCGCGGCGGTGGTCCACGCGGCGGGGTCCTGGACCACCGGCTCGGCCTCGACCGGCGGCCGGATCGGGGCCGCGGTGCCCACCCTCGGAGCCGTGGTGCTCGGCGGCGTGGCCCTCGCGCTCCTGGCTCGGCGGGGGCTCCGGGCGGCGGCGCCCCTGCTCGTGTTCGCGGGGCTGTTCGTCACGATCGCCATCGGCCTGGCCGACCTGTCGGCGCTCTCGCACTCGCAGGTCCCGACCGTGCTCCCCGTGGGGCTCGACCGGGCGACGATCACCCTGGCGCTGGGCCTGGGTGCCGGCGTGACCGTGGGGGCGGCCCTGCACGTCACCGATCGACGTCCCCGGGAGGGACCGACCGACCCCTCCGGGCAGGAATGAGAATCACTCTCATATACTGAGCCGGTGAGCGACGGTCCGGTCCTGGCGGCGCACGGCGTCTCCTTCGCCTACGGGGACACCCCCGTGGTCGATCGCGTCGACCTCGCGGTCGGCGCCGGCGAGTTCGTCGCCCTGGTCGGCCCCAACGGCTCGGGCAAGTCGACGCTCCTGCGGATCCTCCTCGGGCTGATCACCCCCTCGGCCGGCACGGTCGAGTGCCTCGGTGCGTCTCCGGCCGCCCTCCGCGAACGGTGGCGGGTCGGGTACGTCCCGCAACGCCACCTGCTCGACCTCGACCTCCCGGCCACCGTGGAGGAGGTCGTCGTGTCGGGCCGCACCGCCCGCCGCGGGTGGTGGCGGCTCGCCGGCCGGGCCGACCGCGACCTCGTCGACCACGCGCTCGAGGCGGTCGCCCTCACCGAGGTCCGCCACCGTCCCGTGTCGCAGCTCTCCGGCGGTCAGCAGCAACGCGTCCTGATCGCCCGGGCCCTGGTCGGCGAGCCGAGCGTGCTGGTGCTCGACGAGCCGATCGCCGGGGTCGACCACGCCTCGCAGGTGCTGTTCCGCGATTCGCTGGTCCACCTCGTCGAGCACCACGACACCGCCGTGCTCCTCGTGTCGCACGAGCTGGGTGCGGTCGCCGACGACCTCGACCGGGTGGTGGTCCTCAAGCAGCGCGTCGTCTTCGACGGCCCGCCCGCCGACCTCGCCGCCACCGGCGTCAGCCTCGGCGTGCACGACGACGACCTGCCGCGCTGGCTCGAGGAGCTCGGGCCGTGAGCGCCCTCGGACCCTCCCTGGAACGCCCGGTCGGCGCGCTCCTCGCGCTCCTCCCGCTCCCCTGGCCGTTCGAACGCGAGTTCATGCAGTTCGCGCTGATCGCCGGGCTCGTGATCGGCGTGTGCGCGCCGCTCATCGGCGTCTACCTCGTGCAGCAACGGGTCTCGCTCCTCGGCGACGGCGTCGGGCACCTGGCCTTCGCCGGCGTCGCCGCCGGTCTGCTCCTCGAGGTCTGGCCGATGTGGACGGCCCTGATCGCCGCCGTCGTCGGGGCGCTCGCGGTCGAGTGGCTGCGGTCGCGGGGCCGGACGACCAGCGACCTCGCCCTCGCCCTGTGCTTCTACGGCGGCATCGCGCTCGGCGTGGTGCTGGCCAGCCGCGCCGGCGACGGCAGCGTCGCGATCGTCCCCTACCTGTTCGGCTCGATCCTCACCATCACCGCCACCGACGTGTGGGTCGTCGCCGCCCTCGGAGTCGGGATCGTCGTCACCGTCGCCGTGTTCGGACGCGTGCTGTTCAGCATGATCGTCGACGAGGAGTCGGCCCGGGTGGCGGGCATCCCGGTCCGGCTCGGCAACGCCGTCGTGGCCGTCGCCACCGCCGTCACGGTCGTCGCCGCGATGCGGGTGGTCGGGGTGCTGCTGATCGCCGCGTTGATGGTGCTGCCCGTGGCGTCGGGCCGGGCGCTGGCCCGTTCCTTCCGGACCACCGTCGCGTGGTCGGCGGCGATCGGCGCGGTGTCGGTGGTGCTCGGGCTCACCGCGGCCCGGGCGTGGGGTCTCGCACCCGGCGGTTCGATCGTCCTCGTCGCCGTGGCGGTGTACCTCGCGACCAACCTCGGTCGACTGCGGTGGCGGAGCCGCACCGGATCCGGTCGTCCGGCGCAATCCGAACGTCACGACCATCACGACCATCACGACCATCACGGCCATGCCGGACACCACCACCACGGTCCCGGCGACGGACTCGGCCCGGGGCCGGTCCTCGGGCGCTGACGGTGGTCGCGCGGTCTAGCGTCCGGGCATGACCTCACCGCAGTCCTCCGCCGGTCGGCCGCCGCGTCTGGCCGGCGAGTCGGCCCTCGTCACCGGCTCGACCTCCGGCATCGGCCGGGCGATCGCCCTCGAGTTCGCCGCCGAGGGTGCGCGCGTCGTGGTGCACGGGCGCGACGAGGCCCGCGGCCGGGAGGTCGTCGACGCCGCCCGCGCCGCCGGGGGTGACGCCACGTTCGTGGCCGCCGACCTCGCCGACACCGGGGCGTGCGCCGACCTCGTCGACGCCGCCGCGACCGCCCTCGGTGGTCTCACCGTGCTCGTCAACAACGCGGTCGGGGCCGTGACCGGCCACGACGCCCGGGTGGGCGAGATGGACCTCGCCCACTGGGAGTCCGCCCTGCTCGTCAACCTCACGGCGCCGATGCTGCTGTGCCGGGCGGCGCTGCCCCACATGCTCGCCGCCGGCCACGGCTCGATCGTCAACGTGTCGTCGCGGCAGGCCGAGCGTCCGAGCCCCGGGCTCGCCGCCTACGCCGCCAGCAAGGGCGGACTCAACGCCCTCACCCGGGCCCTGGCGGTCGAGTACGCGTCCGCCGACATCCGGTGCAACACCCTCAGCCCCGGCTACGTGTTCAACGACCGCCGCGACGCCGACCTCGACGACGCCCGGCGCGCCCGCCTCGAGGGCATGCACCTCACCCGGCTCGGGACCGCCCGCGACGCGGCGTACGCCGCCGTCTACCTGGCGAGCCGCGAATCGGGATTCCTCACCGGCATCAACCTGCAGCTCGACGGCGGCTCCAGCATCGGCCGCGCGCTCACGTTCGGCTGATCGGAGGCACCGTGCGCACCCATCCCCGCGTCTCGCTCTCGACCCTGTCCCAGTGGAACTGGACGGTCGACGAGAACCTCGACTTCTTCGACCGCGAGGGCGTCCGCGACATCGGCCTGTCGTGGGGCAAGTTCGAGGAGTGCGGCGGCTGGCGCCCCTACGTCGACCGCATCCGCGACGGCGGGTACCGGGTCACGAACCTCGTCGCCCTCGCGCCGATCCCGTTGTCCGACCGGTCGGCGTGGGGCGAGCCGCTCGACCGGATCCGCGACACGTTCGACGCCGCCGAGGCCCTCGGCGCCGAGTGCCTCATCATGACCACCGGCCCCGGCGGCGGACTCACCTGGGAGGACGCCGCCGACGCCTACGCCGACGCCATGGGCGACCTCATCGCCGACGAGGCGGTCCCGCGCGGCATCCGGATCGCGCTCGAGCACACCAACTCGCTGCGCACCGACATCGGCATCCTGCACACCCTGCGCGACGCCGTCGACTTCGCCCGGCGGTTCGGGGTGGGGGTGTGCATGGAGATCAACGCGTGCTGGGCCGAGCGGGGCCTCGGGGCCACGCTGGCCGACGGGGCCGACACCATCCGGATCGTCCAGCTCTCCGACTTCGCCATCGGCACGCTCACCACCCCCGCCCGGCTCGTGCCCGGCGACGGCGACATCCCGATGCGGCGCATCGTCGGTCAGCTGCTCGACGCCGGGTACGCCGGCGACTTCGACATCGAGATGATCGGACCCCGGATCGAGGAGGAGGGCTATCCGTCGGCCTCGACCCGCGCGGTCGAGTACGTCGGTGACCTGCTCACCGACCTCGGCGCCTGAGCGTCAGCCCACCAGCGCCAGGATCACCACGGCCAGCCCGGTCAGCGCCACGGCGCAGGCCATCACGGCACACCCGCTCCCGCTGGTCCGGTACGACATGCCGTTGCCCAGCCGGATCGACTTGCGACCCCGACTGTTGAACGTGACCGGCCCGGCCCGGAAGCTGCCGCTCACCCCGCTCTTCGACAGGTTCAGCCAGGAGTTCTTCCCCAACCTCACCCGCTTGCGGTACTGGAACCCCACGGCGTCTCCCTCCGGCGGTCACCCCGGAGGGTGATGACCATTGATGATGGCAGGCCCGCCGGTGGTCAGTCGACCGGTGGCCCCCACGGGACTCTCGTGGCCGCCTGGGACACCGGCACCGGACCACCCTCCACCCCGGCCACCAGGTCCCAGTAGAGGTCCGGGAAGTCGATCACCGCTCCGGTCGCGTCCAGGTGGAGCATGACCACCCACGCCCGGGCCACCGACGCCCCGGACTCCGCCTCGACCAGAGCCTGGTCGACGACGGCCGCCCGGCCCCGCCGTTGCACGATCCGCATCCCCCCGACGAACCGCTCGTGGATCATGCCCTCGCGGTCGTAGCGCACGTGGAGCTCGCGCACCACGACCATGCCCCCCATCCGCCGCACGTGCCGGGGCCAGTCGGGCGCGAGGTGGCGGGCCGTGTACGCGACCCGCACCTCGTTGAACATCCGGACCGCGGCGCCGTTGTTGAGGTGGTCGAGGAAGACGTCACGGTCACCGTCGATCGGATCCACGGCGAAGATCGCCCGGAACCCCTCGACGACGAGGGCGTCGACGCCCGCCGACGCGGGAGCCGGCTCGCGGTGCACCCCGACCGGCGGCCAATCGACGTCCCAGGTGCCGGCGGGGTCGACCGGCCTGCTCATGCCCAGAGAAAGTTGCCGCCGTCGACCATGAACGTGTGTCCGGTGACGAACCGGCAGCCGTCGGTGCAGAGGTAGTGCGCCACCCCGCCGATGTCGAGCTCGGGGTCGCCGTTGCGGCCCATCGGGCAGGTCCGCATGAACTCCTCGTAGTGCTCGCTGCCCACCGCCCGCGGCGGCGCCGCCGCCGGGGCGATGGCGTTCACCACGATCCCGTCGATGCCCCACTCGCGCGCGGCGGTGCGGGTGATGGCCCGGATGGCCTCCTTCGACGCGTTGTACGCCCCGAAGCCGGCGCCACCCACGATGCCCATCGACGAGGCGAAGTTCACGATCCGCCCCCACCCGGCGGCCTTCATGTGGGGGTAGACCGCCTGCATCGCCCACAGGGTGCCGAGCACCCCGGACCGGTAGAAGGTCTCGACGTCGTCGGTGTCGACCGTGGCGATCGGCTGGTTGGGCCGGAACGTCTGCGCGTTGTTGATGATCGCGTCGACCCGACCGAAGCGCTCGATCGTGGCGGCGACCATCGCCTCGAGGGTCTCGCGCTCCATGATGTTGCACTCCACCCCGAGGGCGGGCACCCCGATGGCCTCCACCTCGGCGGTGGTGCGCCGCATCTTCTCGGCGTTCCAGTCGGCGACCACGATGGACGCGCCCGCCTTGGCCAGGTGGTGGGCCATGCCCCGCCCGACGCCCTGTCCCGATCCGGTGACGATGATCACCCGGTCCTCCACCGAGTGCATCCGGCGGGTCTGCTCGATCGTGACGTCGCTCACGGGTTCCTCGCTCCTCGGCGCGGGCCACGGTGGCCCGCTCGACCCGGACGCTATCGCCGCGACGTCTCCGGCACCGCGACCGGCGCGGTGGTGTCCCACAATGTCCGCTGCGCACCCGGGACGACCCGGACGGATCGGACGCGCGACCCCCACCGACCCGGCGTTACGATCCGCGGGTGCCCACCATCTTCACCCGCATCATCGACGGCGAGATCCCCGGACACTTCGTCTGGACCGACGACCGCTGCGTCGCCTTCCTGTCGATCAACCCCGTCACCGACGGCCACGCCCTGGTCGTGCCCCGCGACGAGGTCGACCACTGGATCGACCTGTCCCCCGACCTCGCCGCCCACCTGATCGAGGTCGCCCGCAAGGTCGGCGCGGCCCAGCAGCGCGCCTTCGCACCGCCCCGCGTCGGCCTCGAGATCGCCGGGTTCGAGGTGCCGCACTGCCACCTGCACGTCCTGCCGATCTGGGGCGAGGACGACCTCCACCTGTCGCGCAGCGCCCGCAGCGTCGACCCCGACCGCCTCGCGGCGAACGCCGCCGCGATCCGCGCCGCCCTCAGCGAGCTCGGGCTCGCCTGACCCGGGGCACCACGGCCCACGCCACCGCCCGCCACCCGAGCATCGTCAGCGCCAGGAACAGCGTCGTCACGATCACGAAACCGGACTTGAACCCGCGGTCCTGCACACCGATCCGCAAGGCCATCCCCACGACGACCGTGCCCGACCAGGCCACCAGGCCGGACGACCACGGGCGCAGGCGCGCCAGCACCCCCACCGCCGTCGCGACGACCAGCCCGACGGCGAAGGGCCACGCCACTCGGACGAACCCGGCCAGGCCCGCGTCCTCGTGGTGACTGCGCCGCCCCACGAGCACGAAGATCACGATGCACGCCAGATCGGCCGCTGCGCTCGCCGCCCACCGCCGCCGATCGGTGGTCATGCTCCGGCGGCCTCGAGTGCCTCGACCACCCGCAGCGGCGTGAGCGGCTGGTCGAGCACCGTCGCGCCCACCAGGGAGAGGGCGTCGGCCACGGCGTTGAACACCGCCGGGACGGAGCCGATCGCGCCGCCTTCGCCCATTCCCTTCACTCCCGACGGGTTGCCGCCGTCGGTCACCACGTGGTCGATCTCGACCCGCGGCACCTCGACCGCCGTCGGGAGCAGGTAGTCGAGGAAGGTCGTCGTCAGCGGGTTGCCGTCGTCGTCGTAGACGAAGTGCTCGTAGAGCACCCCGCCCACGCCCTGGGCGACCCCACCCTGCACCTGACCCTCGACCACCATCGGGTTGATCATCCGGCCGCAGTCCTCGCTCACGACGTACCGGCCGATCGTCACCTGACCGGTGACCCGGTCGACCTCGACCGTGCAGACGTGACACGCGTTGGACCACGTCATGCCCTGGGTCTCGTAACGTCCGGTCGCCTCGAGCACCCGCGGCACGTCGACCGCGACCCCACCCACGTTGTGGACGGCGGTCGCCACCTCGGCGAGGGTCACCGCCCGGCTCGGGGTGCCCCGGACGGCGACCCGGCCGTCGGCGACCTCGAGGTCCTCGGGGGCCGCCTCGAGGAGGTGCGCCGCGACCTCGACCACCTTCTCCCGGACCCGCTGGGCCGCGAGGCGGGTGGCGTTGCCGGCGATCACCGCCGTGCGGCTCCCGCCCGTCCCGCCACCGAACGGCGTCCGGTCGGTGTCGCCCTGGATCACCGCCACCTGCTCGTAGGGCACGCCGAGGTGCTCGGCGACGACCTGGGCCATGGTGGTCTCGATGCTCTGCCCGTGGGCCGCGGTGCCGAGGAAGACCGTGACGCTGCCGCCCGGCTCGAGCCGCACCTTCGCGGCCTCCACGCCGAGCGATCCGGCCGGCGACGACGTCGGCTCGATGTAGAGCCCGATGCCGATGCCCAGCAGACGCCCCTCGGCGAACGCCGCCGCCTGCGTCGCCCGGAAGCCGTCGTAGTCGATGACCTGCGTGGCGTGCTCGAGGGTCGTGGCCGGCGTCACCCGCTCGAACATCATCCCGGTCGCGGTGTTGTACGGCTGGTCGTCGTCGGCCACGACGTTGATCCGCCGGATCTCACGCGGGTCGATCCCGACGGCGCGCGCCGCGACGTCGAGGATCTCCTCGCGAGCGGTCGTCTCGAACATCCACGGGCCGCGGTACGCCCCTCGGCCACACGTGTTCGTGCAGACGATGCGACTGCGCCACCAGATCTTGGGGATGCGGTACGGCCCGGGGAACAGCATCGACACGAACGGACCGACACCGCCGAGCCCACCCACGGGAAACGCGCCGGCGTCCTCGACGTGGTCGAACTTGGCAGCCAGGATGCGCCCGTCGGCGTCGAGCGCCAGCGCCACGTCGGCGAGGTCGCTGCGCGAGTGGGTGGCGGCCAGCAGGTTCTCGCGGCGGTCCTCGATCCACTTGATCGCCCGCCCCAGGTGCTTCGCCGCCAGCACCACGACCTGCTCGTCGTGGCCGGTGAAGAACTTCTGTCCGAACCCACCGCCGACGTCGCCCATCCGGACCCGCACGTGCTGCTCGGGCACCCCGGTCAGACGGGAGAAGGTGAGCCGGGCCTCGTGGGGGCCCTGGGTGGAGAGCCACACGTCGAGCTCGCCGGTGACGTTGTCGTACCCGGCGATGACCCCGCGCGGCTCCATCGGCACCGGGTTGTACCGGTGCTGGACGATGCGGTGCTCGACCACGTGCGCCGCCGAGGCGAAGAGCGCCTCGACCTCGGGGTCGGCCGGCATCGGGAAGTCGACGGGCACGTTGGTGCCGAACTCGGGGTGCACCAGCGGCGCGCCGTCGGCGAGCGCGGCCTCGATGGTCGCGACCGCCGGCGTCGGTTCGTAGTCGACGAAGACCAGCTCGGCGGCGTCCTCGGCGACGGCACGGCTCTCGGCCACCACCAGGGCCACCGGGTCGCCGACGAAGCGCACGTCGGTGACGGCCAACGGCCGCAGCGGCGCGCACGGGAACGGCGAGTTCTCGACGTTCATGCTCGGCTGCATCGACCCGGCGATCCCGTTGAGGTCGTGGCCGGTGAGCACCGCCACCACCCCGTCGAGCGCGAGCGCCTCGCTCACGTCGATCGACCGGATCGTGGCCGCCGCCAGGTCGGAGCGCACGAAGGCGGCGTGGAGCATGCGCGGCACCGTCACGTCGTCGACGTAGCGACCGTGACCGGTGAGCAGCCGCGGGTCCTCCTTGCGCTGCACCGCCTGTCCCACGTAGCGGCCGGCGCCGATCCCGTGGTCGCTCACGCGTCGACCCCCTCGCGCAGGCGGGTCGCCGCGAGCTTCACGGCCTCGACGATGCCCTGGTAGCCGGTGCACCGGCAGAGGTTCCCGGCGATGCCCTCGCGGATCTCGGCCTCGGTCGGGTCGGGGTTCGCCTCGAGGAACGCCGTGACCGTCACCACGAAGCCCGGCGTGCAGAAGCCGCACTGCAGGCCGTGACATTCCATGAACGCCTGCTGGACGGGCGACAGGGTGCCGTCGGGCGCCGCGATCCCCTCGACCGTGGTGACCTCGGTGCCGTCGGCCTGCACGGCGAGCATCAGGCAGGCCCGCACGGCCCGGCCGTCGACCAGCACCGTGCACGCACCGCACACCCCGTGCTCGCACGCGAGGTGCGTGCCGGTGAGCCCGAGGTCCTCACGGAGGAAGTCGGCGAGGTTCGTCCGCGACTCCACGCGGCCGCGCTGGCGCGCGCCGTTGACCGTCAGTCTGACGTCATGCTCGGACACCGGAGGCCTCCTGGATCGCCGCGGTCAGCGCGGTCTGCACGAGATGGGTGGTGACGCGGCGGCGGTACGCGCCGGTGGCGTGGAGGTCGTCGACGGCGTCGAACCCGTCGGCGGCAGCCAGGGCCGCGTCGGCCAGGGCGGCGGTGGCCTCGGCGACCGACGCGCCGGTGAGCGCGGCCTCGGTCGCCGACGCCCGCACCGGCGTCGAGGCGACGCCGAAGAGACCGACCGCCACCCGGGCCACGCGGTCGGCGGCGTCGAGCTCGACCGCGGCGGCGACCCCGGCGATGGCGAAGTCGCCGCTGCGGCGGGCGACCTCGCGCACGGCGGCACCCTGGCGCCCCGTCCACACCGGGAACCGCACCCCGGTCAGGATCTCGTCGTCGGCCAGGGCGGTCGACCACGTGCCCTCGAAGAAGTCGGTGGCCGCGATCTCCCGGGTGCCCGTGGCGCCGGCGACCTCGAGCACCGCGTCGAGGGCGAGCGCGACGGCCGGCAGCTCCGAGGCCGGGTCGGCGTGGGCGATCGAGCCGCCCACCGTGCCACGGTTGCGGATCTGGAAGTGCCCGATGTGGGGAATGGCCCGGGCGACGAGTGGCACGGCGTCGGCGACCACCGGGTCGTGCTCGGCGACCGCCTGGGGGGTGGACGCCCCGATCCGCAGGTCGCCGTCGGTGGTGATCCCGTGCAGCTCGGGCACCCGGCTGACGTCGACGAGGTGCTCGAAGCGGGTGAGGCGCATGGCCAGCATCGGCAGGAGGCTCTGGCCCCCGGCGAGAACCTTGGCCTCGTCGCCGTGCTCGGCGAGCAACGCCGCGGCGTCGGCGACCGACTCGGGCGCGTGGTGATCGAACGGCGCGGCTTTCACGGTCCCCTCCCCCGGTCCGTGGTGCACGGACGACGGTGAACGTACCCCGTCGCCGTAACCTCGTCGACGTGCCGACCCCGATCCGGTGCGATTCCGTCGAATTGCGACGCATCGCCCTTCCCCTCGTCGAGCCGTTCCGCACGGCCACCGGAACGGTCACCGTGCGCGACCTCCTGCTGGTCCGGATCACGGCCGACGGCGTCGAGGGGTGGGGCGAGTGCGCGGCACTCCCCGAGCCGACCTACACCGCCGAGGACGTCGCGGGCGCCCAGCGGGTGCTCACCGACCACCTCGTCCCCCGGCTCTTCGCGGCCGGTCCGGTCACCCCCGAGGGCCTGGCCGGGGCGCTCGACGACGTCCCCGGCCATCCCATGGCGAAGGCGGCCCTCGAGTTGGCGCTGCTCGACGCCGAGGGCCGCGCCACCGGCCGGTCGCTCGCCGCCCGCCTCGGCGCCACCCGCGACCGGGTGGCGGCCGGCGTGTCGGTCGGGCTGCTCGCCCCCGACGCGCTCCTCGCCCGGGTCGACGACTACGTCGCGGCCGGCTACCGCCGGGTGAAGCTGAAGGTGCAGCCCGGAGCCGACCACGGCCCGGCGGCAGCCGTGCGCGCCCGGCATCCCGACCTCGCCCTGCAGGTCGACGCCAACGGCGCCTACACCCGCGACGACGCCACCACGTTGGCCGCGCTCGACGATCTCGGGCTCCTCATGATCGAGCAACCCCTCGCCGACGACGACCTCGTCGGTCACGCCGAACTGGCCCGGGTCGTGCGGACGCCCCTGTGCCTCGACGAGTCGATCGCGTCGGTCCACGCCGCCGAGACCGCGTTCGCACTCGGCGCGTGCCGGATCGTCAACGTCAAGCCCGGGCGGGTCGGCGGGTACCTCGAAGCGGTGCGGCTCCACGATCTCTGCCGGGCCCGCGCCGTGCCGGTGTGGTGCGGCGGGATGCTCGAGAGCGGGATCGGTCGGGCCGCCAACGTCGCGCTGGCGGCACTCCCCGGGTTCTCCCTGCCCGGCGACCTGTCGGCCTCCGACCGGTACTACGAACGCGACGTCGTCACCGCGCCGTTCGTGCTCGACGACGGCCACCTCACGGTGCCGACCGGCCCGGGCCTCGGCGTGACGGTCGACCTCGACGTCGTGGAGTCGTTCACGACCGCGGTCGAGGTGCTCCGCCCCTGAGCCGACCGGCCCGCCCCCGGGTCACCACGCCCAGGTCTGACCGCCGTTCACCCGGAAGATCTGCCCCGTGGCGTACTTCGAGGCGTCGGAGAGCAGGTAGTGGATGAGCAGGGCCTGGTCCATCGCCTCGCCGACGATGCCGAGCGGCGACATCCCCTTCGAGTACTCCATGAACTCGTCGTAGGCGTCCTGGTCGATGGTGCCGTCGGGCTTGTTGAGGCGCCAGGTGGTGAACGGCGTGACCGTCATGCCGGGGGCGATGGCGTTGACGCGGATGCCGTACTCACCGGCCTCGAGCGCGGCGGTCATCGACAGCATCGCCACGGCGGCCTTGGTGAAGGCGTAGACGCCGATCCCGGCGTAGGGCAGGTCGATGGCGCCCGACGACACGTTGACGATGGCACCGGAGCCCTGGTCCTTCATGGCCCGGATCGCCGCCTGCGTCCCGTAGAGCACGCCCTTCAGGTTGAGGCCGATGCCCCGGTCGATGGTGTCGTCGTCGAGGTCCTCGATGCGTCCGGGGAACATCGCGCCCGCGATGTTGCAGACCGCGTCGATCCGCCCGAACTCCGCGACCCCGGCGGCGATCATCGCCTCGACCTGGTCGCGCCGGGTGACGTCGGTCGGCACGGCGATCGCACGCGTCCCGGCGGCCTCGACCGCGGCGACCGTCGTCGCCAGTCCGGCCGGGTCGATGTCGGCGCAGACCACCGACGCCCCGGCGGCGGCCAGCACCCCGGCGGTGGCGGCACCGATGCCGCTGGCCGCGCCCGTGACGACGGCGACGCGGCCCTCCATGCGGTAGACGTCGAACGGACTGCTCATGGTGGTGCTCCTCGGGTCGGTCCCCCGGGTGAGGGAGTCGGGTCAGTCGTGCAGTTGGTCGCGGCCGCGCGCGACCACACCGGCCTGCCGGGCCGCGACCGCAGCCGGGTCGTACATCCGGCGGATCCAGTCGGCGTTGACCGCGGCCTCGATCGCCCACGCCTCGTCGACGGTGGTCGACGCCACCCGGTCGTAGAGGGCGAGCATCTCGGTGACCGCCGGTCGGTTGTTGTCGACGACCGCCGCCGCCAGCGATCGGGCGAACGGCAGCAGCTCGTCGTGGGGCACCACGTGGTTGACGAGACCCCACTCGTAGGCCTGCTGGGCCGAGAGGAAGTTGCCGGTGACGCTCAGCTCCCGCGCCCGGCGCACCCCGACCGAGGCGCACAGGTGGAGCGTCAGCCCCCACCCCGGCAGGATCCCGACCCGGGCGTGGGTGTCGGCGAACCGGGCCCGCTCCGACGCCACGAGGAAGTCGCAGTTGAGGGCGATCTCGAACCCACCGGTGATCGCCACGCCGTTGACCGCACCGATGAGCGGCTTGGTGCGCGGCGCGAACGGCCCACGGCCGGTCGGCAGCGCCATGCCCGCCTCGCCCGTGGGCTTGGAGGTGTCGGCGAGCTCCTTGAGGTCGGCACCGGCACAGAACGCCGGATCGGCGCCGGTGAGCACGAGTGCGCCGACGTCGTCGCGGGCGTCGAGCTCGGCGACGACGCGGTACAGCCGCGACGACAGCGCACCGTTGAGTGCGTTGCGGGCCTCGGGGCGATTGAGCGTGATCGTGGCGACGCCGTCGGCCACCTCCCACAGCACCACGTCGTCGGGCGGACCCTGCAGCGCCGGAGCGTCGTCAGGCACGGTTCGCCTCGACCATGCGGGTGATGCCGGCCCGCCAGTCGATGGTGGCCGGCCCGATCAGCTCGTGCATGCGCGTGTTGTCGGTGGTCACCGACGCGATCGTGGCGTCGGTCTCGGTGAACTCGGGCGTGAGGCCGGTGAGCTCGCCGATGAGCGCACACCACTCCTCGAGGGCGGCGGGGGCGCCCGCCCAGTTGACGGTCGTGGCCGGCACGGTGGCCGCCTCGAGCAGGAGCGGGACCTGGCGCACGATGTCGTCGGAGTGGATCGGGTTGAAGCGGTTCGGTCGGTCGGGGTGGACCGGGATCGGGATTCCGGCCTCCATCATCTTGAGGTGGAACCACGGCCAGCCGCCGTGGTCGCCGTAGGGCACGTTGAGCCGGGCGATGGTGGTGGGCACGCCGAACTGGCGACACGCCGTGCGGGCGACGACCTCGGCCGCGATCTTGGCGATGCTGTAGGTGGCGAACATGGCGCGGTGGTTGTCGCCGAGTGGGTCGGTCTCGGCCACCTGGTGCGCACCGGCGGGTTGGTAGACCGCCGTCGACGAGCAGTGCAGCACCGAACGCGCGGATCGGCAGTGCTGTACCAGCAGCCCGACCGACTCGCCGTTGGCGGCGAGGTCACGGTCCCAGTCGGCGTCGGAGCCGCGGGCGATCGCGAAGTTCACGACGTGGTCGAAGTCGTCGGGCAGGTCGGAGAAGTCCGAGGTGGCGAGATCGACGACGACGCAGCGGACCCCCGCCGCCTCGAGGCGATCACGCGCAGCAGCGTCACCGAAGCGGGCGATGCCCCACACCTCGTTGCGCTCGGCGAGGTCGAGCGTGACGGGCAGGCCGACGGTGCTGGTGGGGCCGGTGACCAGGATCTTGCGTCCGTCCACGACGGGACCTCCTCGGTGGGGGTGGGAGCCTCAGTCTGCGTCAGGACCGGGCACGACCACCACCGGCACGCCGGACCCGAGGGTCAGTCCGTGGGCGACGCTGCCGAGCACGAGCTCGCGGACCCGGCCCTGGCCCCGCGATCCGCACACGATGGCGTCGGCGCCCACCTCGGCGGCACAGCGCAGCACGCCGGGCACCGGGAGATCGTCGACCAGGTGGACCTCGACCGGCGCCGGGGCGACCACCGCCGCCACGTCGGCCTCGAGGTCGGCGGCGGCCCGGGCGTGCAACGCGGCCGGATCGTGCGGGGCCGGCCCGCCGAGGTCGTCGAGTGGGCTCCACGAACGGACGACCACGAGGCGCGCCCCGGTCTGGTCGGCCAGGTCGCGGGCCCAGGCGAGCGCACGGTCGGCGTCGGCCGATCCGTCGTGGGCCACGAGCAGCGTGCG
>JAFMJM010000018.1 GCA_017853455.1 Acidimicrobiia bacterium
GGCAACTGCGGGTTCACCATCGCCCCGATGGCACCGAGCGAGGCCGACTACATCACCCGCATGCTGGCGCGCGTCGAGGGGATGCCGCTCGACGCGCTCACCACCGCCGTCAGCTACGACTGGTCGTCGTTCGGCGAGTACCTCGACGTGGTCGAGGCCAAGGGCGTCGCGGTGAACGCCGGGTTCCTCGTCGGGCACTGCGCGCTGCGCCGCGTCGTGATGGGCGAGGACGGCTCGGAGCGGGCCGCCACGGCCGACGAGATCGCCGCCATGCAGGACCTGCTGGCCGCCTCCCTGCGCGGCGGCGGCCTCGGCTTCTCGTCGTCGCAGGCGACGACCCACAACGACGCCGACGGCGAGCCGGTGCCGTCGCGGCACGCCACGCCCGACGAGCTCCTCGCGCTGTGCGCCACGACCGGCGAGCACCCCGGCACGACCCTCGAGTTCATCCCCGTGGTCGGCGGCTTCGCCGAGGAGCACCTGGACCTCATGGCCCGCATGTCGGCCACCGCCGACCGGCCGCTCAACTGGAACGTCCTCGCCCCGTCGAGCCTGCGGGCCGAGGACAACTGGCGCCAGCTCGAGGCCGGCACGTACGCCGCCGAGCGGGGCGGACGGGTGCTGGCCCTCACGGTGCCGCACGTGGTCACGAGCCACCTCTCGTTCAAGGCCGGCTTCGTCCTCGACGCCCTGCCCGGCTGGCGCAAGCCGATGGCGCTGCCCGTCCCCGAGAAGGTCGCCCTGCTCTCCGACCCGGCGCAGCGTCGGGCCCTGGCCGACCAGGCTGCGTCACCCGAGGCCGGCGTGCTGCGCGGCATCGCCGACTGGGGTGGCCACACGATCGTCGAGACGTTCCACCCCGACAACGCCGGTCTCGCCGGGCGCACCGTCGGCGACATCGCCGCCGAGCGCGGACAGGACCCGTTCGACGCCCTCTGCGCCATCAGCGTGCTCGACGAGATGCGCACGGTGTTCCGGCCCCGGGGCGTGTCCGACGACGACGCGTCGTGGACGCTCCGGCGTGACGTGTGGCGCGACGGCCGCGCGGTGATCGGCGCCTCCGACGCCGGCGCCCACCTCGACATGTTGTCCACCTTCAACTACTCCACCTCGCTCCTGCAGGCGGCCCGCGACCGCGACCTCGTGCCCCTCGAGGAGGCCGTCCACTACATCACCGACGTCCCGGCCCGGCTCTACGGCCTGGTCGACCGTGGTCGGATCGCCGAGGGCTGGCACGCCGACCTCGTGGTCCTCGATCCCGCCACCGTGGCGCCCGCGCCCGTGGCCTGGGCCGACGACCTCCCGGCGGGCGCCGGGCGACTCACCGGCGGCGCCGTGGGCATCACCCACGTGCTCGTCAACGGCGTCGAGATCGTGCGGGGCACCGAGCTCACCGGCGCCACCCCCGGCACGGTGCTGCGCTCGGGGCGCGACACCGAGACCGTCACCGCCCGGTGACCGCCCGCCGCACCCGCCGTCCGGGCGAGGCCGGGCGGGCCGAGTTCGTGGTGCTGGCCCTCGTCGCCCTCGGATTCGGAGCGGTGTTCCTCTGGGCGCTGGTGCTGCACCCGGCCGACGACCGACCGCGTTCGACCACGGCGTCCACGGCGACGACGACCGTCGACCCGGCCGTGCCCGTGACGGTCCCCCCGCCCCGCCGGTACCGGGTGGTCCAGGGGGTGAACCTCCGCGAGAAGCCGGCGTCGAACTCGGCGCTGCTCACCACGATCCCCGAGGGCACCACCATCCTGGTCGAGTGCCGCATCACCGGCGGCTCGGTCACCGCACCCGAGGGCCAGAGCGACCAGTGGGTCAAGACGACGTTCACCGACCAGACCGGCTTCGTGTCGGTGGTCTACGTCAACGCGGGCGACGAGCTGCTCGACGCCACCAAGGTCGCCGTCTGCCCGTCGGCCGGCTGAGCCGGCCCGGACTCAGCCGCCGGTCGTCGTGGTCGTCGTGGCCCCGGACGTCGACGGGCTGCGATCGGCCTTCCCGAGATCGATCCAGCCCGTGAGGGCCAGGTAGGCCGCGAACACCAACGCCCCGACGATCGCGATCGTCCGGAGGTGGCGCTGGAACCAGGCACCGAAGCGCACGAGGAGCCCGAGGCCCCACGTGCCGGTCAGCACGGCGGCGAGCATCGGGCCGTAGGCCGGCAGCAGCGCGACCACGGTGACGACGGCCAGCACCGTCACCCGCTGCCCGGTGGGGATCGGTGCGACCGCCGCGTCGTGGGCGGCGGGGATCAGCATCACGGAGTCGCTGACCATGGCGGCGGCGCCGAGCGCCGCGAAGCGCACGAGGTGCGACGAGTCGTCACTGACCTCGGGACCGGCCTTGACGGTCGGCTCGGCGTGCTTCGCCACGAGGAAGCGCACCGCGACGCCCACGAGCACGATCGCGATGGCGATCCGGATCCAGCCGGCCACGACCCAGTGGGACGCGCGGGGCACGGGCACGGCGTGGTGGTCGAGGGCCGCCACGCCCAGCACGACCGCCACCGCCACGACGGCGACGCCGAGGAACACCGCCAGGGCCCGCGCCAGCGGACGGCGGGCGGAGGCGAGCGCGGCGATCTGCAGGGCCAGGATGACCGGGCTGATCGCCACGCCGATCGCCAGGGGCAGGACCTGCGCGAAGGTGTCTCCCACCGGGGGGTTCAGCCGCCCATCGACGGCAGGCCGAGCTTGCGGTGGTCCCAGCTGACGTAGCGCTCCGGGACGATCTTCACCACGACGCGCTTGTTCAGCATCTGATCGACGAACGGCTTCATCTCGGGCGTGTACTGCACGTCGTTGTGCCGCTCGAACACGCTGATCCCGAGCTCGAACATCCGGTCCGGGTCGTCGATGATCTCGGCCCGTCCGACGATCTCGACCCCGCGCAGCTGGTCGTAGGTGGTTCCCTCCTCGACCAGGCAGGTGATCTGCGGGTTGCGCCGGAGGTTGGCGACCTTCTGGCTCTTGGCCTTGGTCTCGAGCGCCGGGCAGCCCTCGAGGAATCCGTACCACATGGCGACGAGGTGGATCGTGCCGTCGTGGTTGTGGGTGGCGCAGTTCATGGTGTGGGTCTCGGCCAGGAACGCGTCGATCTCGTCCTGGCTCATGCGGATCTGGTCCCGCTGGTTGACCCCGTGTCCGAATGCCTTCTCTTCGCTCATGGGCCGGGACCCTACTCCCCGTCGATCGTGCGCAAGAGGTGGGCCGCGGTGGCAGCCAGGAAGCGGGCCGGGTCGCGGCGCTTGGCGGCCGCCGTCGCCGCCAGGTCGTCGGCGGCGAACGCCTCGAACTCGCCGGACCGGACCTGGGCGACGAGTGCCGCCGCCACGGCGTCGGGCTCCATCCCGCCGGGCGGGGCGAAGGGGGCGTCGTTGCCGGCACGCGGCAGCGAGAACTCCGTGCGGGTCGTGCCCGGCACGAAGCAGTGGGCGTCGACGCCGGTGCCCACCAGGTCGAGGTGGAGCCCCTCGGTGTAGGCCTCGAGCGCCGCCTTCGACGCCACGTAGGCGCCGACGCGGGCCGCGGCCGAGTGCGCCCCCATCGACGACACGTTGACGATACGGCCGTGTCCCCGGGCGAGCATGCCGGGCAGCAGCGCCGAGGCGAGGAGGACGGGGGCCTCGAAGTTGACCCGCATGACCTCCTCGAGGTCGGCCCGGGTGAGGGCCGTCATCGGCCGCCGCTTGGGGATGCCGGCGTTGTTGACGAGGAGGTCGACCCCTCCGAGCGCCGTCTCCACCTCCGCCGCCCGGGCCGGAATCGCGTCGAGGTCGTCGAGGTCGACGACGAAGGCCTGCGACGCCGGTGCGTGCACCCGCACCGCGTCGAGGACCTCGGCGAGCCGGTCGGCCCGCCGGGCCCAGAGGGCCACCGTGGCGCCCTCCCGGGCGAGGGTGACGGCGAGCGCCGCACCGATCCCCGACGACGCCCCGGTGACGAGCGCCCGGGCTCCGGCGACCGGATCGGCCGGGGCCATCGCGCCCTACTGCTCCGAGATCTGCAGCACGCCCCGCGCCAGCTTGCCGTGGTGCAGGTCGTCGGCGGCCCGCTCCCACTCGACCAGCGGGTAGCGCTCGCTCACGAGCGCGTCGAGCTCGATGAGGCCTTGCTTGTAGAGGCCGACGATGAGGGGGATGTCGCGCTGCGGACGGTGCGATCCGGCGCGCGAGCCGGTGAGCGTCCGCTCGACGTGGGTCAGCAGCCCGACGCGCACCTCGACGGTCTCGGTCGGGGCCGGCACGCCGACGGCGACGGCGGTGCCGCCCCAGTCGAGCATCTCGAGCGCCGCCTCGAGGAGCTTCGGGTGTCCCACGCACTCGAAGGCGTAGTCGACGCCGCCTGCACTGAACGGGCCCGAGTTCTCCAGGTTGCTCGTCGGACCGGCGAAGGGCACCAGCCGCCGGACCTCGGCCGGGAGGTCCACGCCGGGACCGCCCAGGATGAAGTCGGTCGCGCCGAGACGCCGGGCGAACTCCTCCTTCTCGGGCAGGGTGTCGACGGCGATGATCCGGCTCGCGCCCTTGGCCCGCGCGCCCTGGATGACGTTGAGACCCACACCCCCCACCCCGATGACGGCGCAGGTGTCGCCGAGCCCGAGGTTGGTTCGGTTCCAGACCGAGCCGATGCCGGTGAGCACCCCACAGCCGATGAGGCAGGCGACGCTCAGGTCGATGTCGTCGTCGACCTTCACGCACTGGTTGGCCTGCACGACCGTGTACTCCGAGAAGAACGACGCCCCGGCGAAGTTCCAGCAGGGCTCCCCTCCGACGGTGAAGGGCTGGCTGGCGTTGCCCATGCTGCGGCGGCACCGGGCCGGCTGGCCGGTCACGCAGTGCTCGCAGAGGCCGCAGAAGGCGAGGGTGTGCAGCACGACGTGGTCGCCGGGCGCCACGCTCGCCACGGCCTCACCGACCGCGTCGACGATCCCCGCCCCCTCGTGGCCGAGCACGCAGGGGTAGTTCCACGGGATCGTGCCGTTGATCACCGAGATGTCGCTGTGGCACAGACCGGCCGCGACCATGCGGACCCTCACCTCGGTCGGGCCGGGCGCCCGCACCTCGAGGTCGTCGCGGATCGCCGCCCGCTCGCCGTCGAACACCAGACCGATCATCGAACTCCCCGTTCGTCCCGTGAGGTCCCGGCGGGTCGCCCGCCGGTCCCCCACCTTGGCACATCCGGGTCGGCCCGGGCCGCACCGGACCGGGACCGGGCCCCGACCGGCAGCGGAGGCCTACATCCAGACGATCGACTGCAGCTCGGTGTAGGCGTGGAGCCCGAAGATCCCACCGTCGCGGCCGATGCCGCTCATCTTGAAGCCGCCGAACGGGGACTCGTGGTTGCGCTGGGCGGTGTTGAGTCCGACGTTGCCCGACTCGAGCTGCTCGCCGATGGCGTGGGCGCGGGCCAGGTCGGCCGAGAAGACGTAGCTGTAGAGGCCGAAGTCGGAGTCGTTGGCGATGGCCACCGCCTCGTCGTCGGTGTCGAAGGGCACCACGACGATGACCGGTCCGAAGATCTCCTCCCGCACCGCCCGCATGCCGTTGTGGCAGTCGGTGATCAGGGTGGGACCGACGTAGAAGCCCCGGTCGACCCCCGCGGGTCGCCGACCGTCGACCACGATGCGCCCACCCTCGTCGGCGCCGAGCTGCACGTACTCCTCGATCCGGTCGCGGTGCGCCCCGGTGATCACCGGACCCACCACGGTGGTCGGCGATTCGGGCGGCCCGACCGTGAGGTGCGGGGCCGCGGCCGCGAGTGCGTCGACCACGGCGTCGACCTGGCTGCGGTGCACGATCGCCCGGGTGGGGGCGGTGCAGATCTGGCCCGAGTGGAAGGCCCACACCGAGATCAGGGCGGCGACCACCTTGGAGACGTCGGCGTCGTCGGTGACGATGCAGGCGCCCTTCCCCCCGAGCTCGAGCAGCAGCCGCTTCATGGTCGCGCCACCGGCCGAGTAGATGGCCGCGCCGACGCCGGTGGAGCCGGTGAAGCTGACCATGTCGACGTCGCGCGTCTCGACCAGGGCCTGGCCCACCTCCGGCCGCGACCCCACGACGCAGTTGACGACCCCCGGCGGGAACCCGACCTCGGTGGCGAGGCGCGCCAGCTCGATCACGGCGAGGGGATCCTGGGGCGCCGGCTTCATCACGACCGTGTTGCCGGTGGCGAGGGCCGGACCGATCTTGCCCGCCATGTTCACGAGCGGGAAGTTGTAGGGCGAGATGCACGCGACGACGCCCACCGGCTGGCGTCGGGCCACCGCACCCACCAGCCCCCCGGGGGCCAGGGGCGACGTGGGGGCGACCGTCGGGGGCAGCGGGATCGAGTGGTCGCGGAGGGCGAGGTCGGCGTACGTCCGGAACCGGTTGGCGGCCTGGGGCACCTGCATGGCCGATCCCACCGCCAGGGTGGCACCCGTCTCGGCCATGACCAGCGGCAACAGCGCGTCCGACCGGGCCTCGAACGCGTCGGCGAGCGCGTGCAGCAGCCGCGCCCGCTCGGCGGGGGCGGTGCGCTTCCAGGCGGGCAGCGCGGCCCGGGCCGCCGCGGCGGCTGCGGTGGCGTCGGCGGCGTCGGCCTCGGGGGCCTCGGCCACCACCTCCTCGGTCGCCGGGTTGACCACTGCGTAGGTCCCCGCCCCGCCCGGCACCCACTCGCCCCCGACGAGGTTCGCGTAGGCGGTCATCCCCCGAGCACCGTCCGGGCGTGGGCCCGCAGCTCGAACTTCACGACCTTGCCGTTGGCGTTGACGGGCAGCTCGGTGCAGATCTCGACGTGGCGCGGGACCTTGTAGTTGGCCATGCGCTCACGAGCCCACGCCACCACCTCGTCGGCGGTCAGCGTCACGCCCGCCCGCGGCACCACGAACGCCATGCCGACCTCGCCCATCCGCTCGTCGGGGACGCCCACCACCGCCACCTGGGCGATGCGTTCGTCGCCGAGGAGGAGGTTCTCGATCTCGGCCGGGTAGGCGTTGAACCCGCCCACGATGTACATGTCCTTGAGCCGGTCGGTGATCCGGAGGTAGCCGCGGTCGTCCATGATTCCGATGTCGCCGGTGTGCAGCCAGCCGTCGGCGTCGATCGTCGCCGCGGTCGCCTCGGGATCGCCGAAGTACTCCCGCATGAGGTGGTAGCCGCGGGTGACGACCTCACCCTGCTCGCCGCGCGGCACCTCGGTGCCCGCCTCGTCGACGACCCTGACCTCGATGTCGGGGATCGCCCGTCCGGCGAAGTTGGCGATGGTCTCGGGGTCGTCGTCGTAGCGGCACATCGTCACCGTGCCGGTCGTCTCGGTGAGCCCGTAGCCGGTGATGATCGTCTCGAAGATGTGCTCGTCGCGGAGGCGTCGGATCAGCTCGACCGGCACGACGGCCGCACCGGTGACGGTGAGCCGCAGCGACGACAGGTCGTAGGCGTCGCGGCCCGGGGCCTCGAGGATCCCCGACAGCAGCGTGGGCGGACCGGGCAGGACGCTGATCCGCTCGCGCTGGACCGTCTCGAGGACGGCCGGCACGTCGAAGACCGGCAACGGGACGATCGTCGCCCCGCGCAGGATCGACGAGAACCACCCCGCCTTGTAGCCGAAACCGTGGAAGAACGGGTTGACGATGAGGTAGCGGTCGCCCTCGCGCAGGCCGACCACCTCGCTCCAGACCTCGTACACCCGGAGGTTCTGCGAGTGGGTCGACACCGCGCCCTTCGGGCTGCCCGTGGTGCCGGAGGTGAACATGATGTCGGCGGGGTCGTCGCCGGCGATCGACTCCATCCGGGCCCGGGCGTCGGCCTCGGAGACCGCCGCACCGGCCGCCAGGTAGTCGGCGAAGGCGGTGTCGTCACCGACCGGCCCGTCGAGCACCACGACCGCGTCGAGATCGGGCAGCGCCGTGCCGGTCTCGACGAGGGCGCCGCGCAGCATCGTCGGGTAGTCGACGTCGAGGAACCCGTTCACCGTGAACAGGAGCCGGGCGCCCGCCTTGCCGAGCACGTACGCCGCCTCGGTCCCCTTGAACCGGGTGTTGAGGGTGACGAGCACGCCGCCCGCCCCCAGGATCCCGAGGGCCGCCACGATCCAGTCGGCCGAGTTCGGCGCCCACACCGCCGCCCGGTCGCCCGGTCGCAGGCCGGCCGCCATGGCCGCCCGGGTGGACGCGACGGCGAGGTCGGCCAGCTCGGGGTAGGTGATCCGTCGGTCACCGTCGACGACCGCCTCGAGGTCCGGGAACCGCTCCGCGGCGGCCAGGAAGAGACGGGGCATGCTCTGGTACTGCTCGTCGAAACGCATGGCCGGAGGCTATCGGGGACCGCCGTCGGTCGGCGGCGAGTCGAGGAGGTCCTCGGCCAGGGCCGCCCCCGACGCCGCGGCCCGCGCCCCCCGCTGGTGGACGACGATCGCCGCCGTGGCCACCAGCACCACCACGACCCCGGCCACCTGCCCGGCGGTCAGGGCCTGGGAGAACAGCAACCACGCGCCGACGATCGACACGACCGGGTTGGCCAGGGTCAGCAACGACGTCACCGTGACGTCCACGTAGTGGTGCGCCCAGGTCATGAACCCGTGCCCGATCATCCCGGGGCCGAGGACGATGCCGAGCACGATGAGCCAGTCGGTGCCGTGCACCACCGCCACCCCGCCGTTGACGATCACCGCCCAGGGCACGACCACGATCGACGTCCACAGGAAGACGGCCGCCAGGAACGACCACGAGTGGACGTCGCCGGACCGGGCCTGCTTCGCGAGCAGGAAGTACGCGGTGAACACCAGGAGGTTGACCACGGCGAGCACGTCGCCCACCACGGTGTCGTGCCCACCCGACGCCCCCAGGACGACCACCGCCACCCCGACGAACGCCACCAGCGCCCAGCCGAGCTCCGACCGGCTGCGGCGCTCACCGAACAGACGGGTCGCCACCAGGAGGATGAGCGCTGGCTGGAGCGCCGGAATCAGGGTCGCACTGGCGATCGACGTCCGCTGGAACGACATGAACCCGCTCACGATGCTCACGGCGAAGCACACGCCGGTCACGAACGAGCGTCGCATCAGGGCGGCCGACATCCGCCCGCCGGTGAGGTACGCGACCCCGAGGGCGATCGGCAGCGCCAGCAGCATCCGCCACATGACGATCGTGGCGGCGGAGGCGTCGATGGCCCGCACCCCGAGGGGCCCGAACCCCCACGCCACGATCGCCGCGACCGCGGCGGCGAGCGGGAGGGCCGGACGGCGGTGGACGGCGGTCACCGCCGCAACCTAGAGCCCCGGGATCCCGGGCGGGCGTGTCAGGATGCCCGCATGGCAGCCACCGCCGACGCGCCGATCGACCTCGACCGTCTCCGGCGCGACCGGCGGGAGCGGCTCGTCACCGAGGCCCGGGCCGCCGGACTCGACGCGGTCCTGCTGATCGGGTCGGCGGGCGTGACGTACGCCACCGGCGCCGACACACCGACCGCCGACGTCGGCGTCGCCCGGCCCCGCCGCACCGTGGCGCTCGTGCCCACCGACGGCTCGCTCCCCCACCTCTGGACGTGGTGGCCCGACGGCGCGCCCCCCGATCTCCCCGTCGATCACGTCCTCCCCGGTCTGCACCTCGACGACGACCACGACGCCGCCGCACTGGGCACCGCCGTGGCCGAACGCACGGGGACCGGCGCCGTGATCGGCGTCGACGACCGGACGTGGTCGCTGCGACGCGCCCTGGTCGATCTCACCACCGTGGACGCCCGACCCGCCCTCGGCCGGGCGCGCCTGGTGAAGACCCCGGACGAGATCGCGTGCATCCGGCGGGCCCAGCACCTCAACGAGCGCGCGATCGCCGAGATCGGACCGCTCGTCGCCCCCGGCACGACCCCGGCCGAGCTCACCGGTGCGTTCCTGGAGTGCTGCGCCGGGCTCGGCGCGACCGGCACCGTGCTCGACCCGGTCTGGCAGGTCGTGGCCCCGGCGGTCGGGGCCGGGCCGCGCTCGGTCACCGGTGACGTCGCGTTCCCGGTCGCCGGCGGCACCGACCCGTTCGCCGACGGCGACCTGGTCTGGGTCGACACCGGCGTCGAGGTCCACGGCTACGGATCCGACTACGGCACCACCTGGGACGTCGGTGCCGCGCACCCCCGCCGCGCCGAGCAGTGGTCCCGCCTCCGGGCGGTCCTCGACGCCGTCACCGCCGCCGTCCGCCCCGGCGCCACCGGGGCCGACCTCACCCGCGCCGCCCGGGAGACCGAGGCGGGCCGCCGGACCCCGTGGCTGCGGCACCTCTACCTCGCGCACGGCATCGGCACCGCACCCGCCGAGGCGCCACTGATCGGCACCGACCTCGGCGACGAGGTCGACGCCGCCACGGTGCTCGGGCCCGGAACGGTCCTGGTGCTCGAGCCCGTGATCTGGGACGACGGCGACGGCGGGGTGCGCTGCGAGGAGATCCTCCTCGTGACCGCCGGGGGCTGCGAGCGCCTGTCGGCGCCCGGGACCCCGGAGGCCCGGTGACGACGCCCACCGGCGACGACCGGGCCCACCTCGACCGGCTCCTCGACGCCATGACTGCCGCCGGGGTCGACGCCCTCCTGCTCGGTCACGAGGACGGCATCCGCTGGGTCACCGGTGCCGACCGCCTGCGCCTCACCGGGACCCGGCCGTTCGCACCGGCGTGCGTCGTGGTGCGCGCCACGCGCACCGCCCATCTCCTCGCGACGTCCGACGCCGGCCTGCCCGCCTTCCTCGACGTCGACCACGTGTACGGACCGAGCTGGGACCTCGTCACGCTGGCCACCCGCGTCGCGGCCGTGCCGGGTCTGGCCCGTGCCCGCACCGTCGGCACCGACGGCACCGACCCGACGGTCGAGGACGTCCTGGCCGCGTTCCTCCCGGTGGCGACCTTCGTCGACGCCGGCCCGCTCCTCCGGGGGGTCCGGCGACGCACCTCGCCCGCCGACCGCGCCGGGATCGCCGCGGCGATCGGCGTCGCGCAGCGGGGCCTCGCCACCGTGGTCGGCACCGTCGCCCCGGGGGTCACCGAACGACGCCTCTCCGGAGCCTTCGCCGGTCGGATCGGCCGCCTGGGCGCGACCATGCCGGCGTTCGCCACCGCGACCTGCGTGGCCGGGACCGCACCCCGGTCGTTCCCCGGCGAACGGACCCTCGCCGCCGGTGACCTCGTGACCCTCCGGGGTGGCGTCGTCCTCGACGGCTGGCTCGGACTGGTGGCCCGGACCCGCGCCGTGGGCGGGGCGACCGCCGGGCAGGTCTCGGCCGCCGAAGCGGCGCTCGAGACGCTGAGGCTCGTCACGACCGCCTGTCGGCCGGGTCGGCCCGTCGGGTCCCTGCGGGCCCGCCCCGACGTGCGGGCCGTCGACGGCCTCGGCACCGACCTCGCGCCGATCGGCGCCGACGACCCCCTGGCCGTCGACGACGTGTGCTGGATCGAGGTGGCCGTCGACGGCGTGCTCCTCGGCGACGTCGTCCACGTCGGGACCGACGCCACCGTCCCGCTGACGGGCGTGCCCTACGGCCTCGGCTGACCGACGTTCTGCAGGCCGTCTTCCTGGCCGACGGCCTACAGGCCGTCCATGGGGTAGGGGAACTTGACCCCGACCCCGCCGTCGACCGACAGGACCTGCCCGCTGACGTACCCGGCCAGGTCGGAGGCGAAGAACAGCAGCGCCGAGGCGATGTCGGCCGGCTGGGCCACCCGGCCGAGCGGGGCGTTCGCCTCGTTGCGGGCGCGACCCTCGTCGCCGAGGTAGCCCGACACCCGCGGCGTCCAGACCACGCCGGGGGCGACGGCGTTCACCCGGATGCCGCGCGGCCCGAGCTCGACCGCACCCGAGCGCACGAGGGACATCAGCCCGGCCTTGGCGGCGCCGTAGGCCGCGTGCCGCGGCGCCGAGGTCAGCCCCGACACCGACGCCACGAACACCATCGAGCCCCCGTGGCCGGCCATGGCCCGAGCGCCGTACTGCATCGCGAGAAAGGCGTGCCGGAGGTTCATGTCGAAGTGCCACGACCACTCGTCGTCGGAGTAGTCGAGGATGTCGCAGTAGTGCGAGATCCCGACGATGTCGACGAGCCCGTCGACACCACCCATCAGGGCCGTGGCGTCGCCGAACAGACGCTCCACCTCGTCGCGCGACGTGGCGTCGCCCGACCACGCCAGCCCGTCGACCTCGCCGGCGATGTCGACCGCCAGGTCGGGGTCGACGTCGACGCAGAGCACGCGCGCCCCGTTGGCCGACAGCGCGTGCGCGGCCTGACGGCCGATCCCCTGACCGGCGCCGATCAGGACGAAGCGCCGCCCGTCGAGGCGGACCCGCCCCGCGTAGTCGGGCACCGGAGTGTCGTCGAGCCTGGTCATGGAGGTCCTCCCCGGACCGGCGCGTCGGATGCGCGCCGAACGGCCAGACGGTAGGGTCGCCGGAGCGGTCGCGTCCAATGCATCGTCGACGCCGACCGGCGACCACGACAGTGGCGGGGACGGGGACGGGGGACGACGATGATCACACCGGCGGACGTGTCGCTCGAGGGCAAGGTGGCGGTCGTCACCGGCGCGGCCCACGGCATCGGTCGGGCCATCGCCCTCGGCCTGGCCTCCTTCGGCGCCGAGGTCGCGGTCTGCGACCGCAACGAGCCCGACCACCGTGAGACCGTGACGCTCCTCGACCAGCTCGGGCGCCCACCGGTCGAGGCGGTCCTCGACGTCCGCGACGCCGAGTCCGTCGACGCCTTCGTCGGGCGCGTCGCCGCCGAGCGCGGCCGTGTCGACATCCTCGTCAACAACGCGGCCGGCACGTTCTACGCCCACTTCGCCGACACCCGCCCGAAGGGCCAGGCGATGCTGATCGACGAGAACTTCGTCAGCGTCACCAACTGCGTCCGGGCCGTCCTGCCCGTGATGCCCGACGGCGGCTCGATCGTCAACGTGACGTCGATCGAGGCGCACCGTGCGGCCCCGGGCTTCGGGATCTACGCGGCCATGAAGGCGGCGGTCACCAGCCTGACCAAGACGCTCGCCCTCGAGTTGGCGCCGCGGCGGATCCGGGTCAACGCCATCGCCCCCGACGCCATCCGCACCCCGGGCGACTCCGGGCTGGCCGAGTTCGCCACCCAGGGCGACCCGCTCTCGTACGGCACCAAGGTCCCCCTCGACTGGGGTGACGCCGACGACTGCGCGGGTGCCGTCGTCTACCTGGCGTCGGGCCTGGCCCGCTGGATCACCGGCACGGTCCTCCACGTCGACGGCGGTGCGCACGCCTCGTCGGGCTGGGTGCGCCGCGACGACGGCACCTACGCACCCTGATGTCCCCAAGTGCCCGGTCGCAGGCGTTCCGGGCGCTGCGCCACCGTCAGTTCCGGCTCCTGTTCGGGTCGAGCCTGTTCGGCGACGCCGGCTACTGGATCTCGTTCATCGGCCTGCAGGCCGAGATGGCCGAGATCACCCACAAGTCGGCCGGCTGGCTCGGCGTGCTGTACTTCGCCAACTTCATCCCGATGCTGCTCTTCGCCCCGGTCGCCGGCGTCGCCGCCGACCGGTTCGACCGCCGCCGGATCCTCATCACGGTCCGCCTCGTCGTCGCCGGCATCGGCGCCACCCTCGCTGCGCTGATCCTGACCGGCCGGTCGAGCCCCGCTCCCCTGCTGGCCCTCGCGGCGTGCCTCGGCACCATGTACGCGTTCATCGGCCCGGCCCAGTCGGCGGCGATCGCCAACTCGGTGCCCGACGCCGACCTGCTCAGCGCCGTGTCGATGGCGGCGGTGGGCAACAACCTGTCGCGGGTCGCCGGCCCGGCCCTCGCCGCACCCATCCTGGCGTTCGGCGGCAACGGCGGGGCGTTCGTGGTCTACGCGGCGACCTGCCTGATCGTCGCCCTGCTGCTCGTGCCGGTGCGTCTCCGGACCCACCTCGAGGTGCACGACGACCAGAGCACGTGGTCACGGTGGGTCGACGGACTGCGCCACGCCCGGGATCGACCGCCGGCGTTGGCGGCGCTGCTGACCATGTTGGTGTTCTCGGTCTTCGGGGGCGCCCAGGCCGCCCTCTACCCGGTGTTCGCCAACGACGTGTTCCACCGTCCGACCCGGGACTTCACGATGATCGTGATGGCGTCGGGGATCGGGGCCGTGCTCGGGGCCGTCGGCAACAGCCTGCGCGGCCGGGTGCCGGGCCTTCGGTCGGGTCTCGTCCTGCTGGTGGGGTTCTCGCTCGCCACGCTCGGCTTCGTCACGACCCGGCAGTGGTGGCTGGGGCTGACCTGCGCCGTGGCGATCGGGTTCTTCTACTTCTCGATGACCACGGCGCTCAACACGCTGCTCCAGCACCTGTCCGACGACGCCAAGCGCGGCCGGATGATGTCGCTGTTCGTCGTCACCTGGGGCGGGATCATCCCGGTGGGCGCCCTGGCGATGGGCGCCGTCGCGTCGGCGACCAGCGCCCCCCTCGCGGTCGGGGTCGGGGCGTGCGTGTGCCTCACCTACGCCGCGGCCCAACTCGCCCGCACCGGGTTCCGGCCGACTCAGGCCTCGATGGCGCCGCTCAGGTAGGCCGCCTCGAGCGCGTCGGCGACCTCGGCCGGGGCGCCGGTCATGCGCACCTGCCCCGACAGCATGATCGAGGCGACGTCGGCCACCCGCAGCACCTGGTGGGCGAACTGCTCGACCACGAGGATCGACAGTCCCTCGGACGCGATGCGGGCCACCACGTCGTAGAGGTCCTCGACGATGAGTGGCGCCAGTCCCATCGACAGCTCGTCGAGCAGGAGGACCTTGGGGTCGGTCGCCAGGGCCCGGGCCATCGCCAGCATCTGCTGCTCGCCACCCGAGAGGGTGCCGGCCAGCTGCTTGCGCCGCTCGCCCAGGCGGGGGAACCGGCTGAAGGCCCGCTCCTGGACGTCGCGCAGCGGGGTGCCGGCGAAGGTCGCCATCCGCAGGTTCTCCAGGACGGTCAGGTTGGGGAAGACCCCCCGGCCCTCGGGCACCAGACACAGGCCCGAGCGCGCCAGGGCGTCGGGACCGGCCTTGCCGATGGACGCACCCTCGAAGCGGACCTCGCCCGCCGTGGGCCGGATCTGACCGCAGGCCACCCGCAGCGTGGTGGTCTTGCCGGCGCCGTTCGGCCCGAGGAGGGCGTGCACCTCCCCCGCCCGCACCGTGAGGTCGAGCCCGTCGAGGACGGTGATCGAGCCGTAGCCCGCCGCGACCCCGACCAGTTCGAGGGCCGGACCACCCGGCTCGCGTGTCACGGCGACCGTCTCGGCGGCCACCACCTCGCGGAGGTGCTCGACGTCGGCGGCGACGTCGGGGTCGACCTCGGCTGCGTCACCGGTCCCGAGGTACGCGGCCCGCACCGACTGGTCGGCCTGGATGGAGGTCGGGTCGCCGGAGGCGATGATGCGACCGAAGTCGAGGACGTGGATGCGTCGGCAGGTCCCCATCACGAAGCGCATGTCGTGCTCGACCAGCAGGACGCCCAGACCGTCGGCGGCCAACCGGGTCAGCAGCTCCCCGAGCTCGGTCGTCTCGCGCTCGTTGAGGCCGGCCGACGGCTCGTCGAGCAGCAGCAGCCGGGGTCGGGCCGCCACCGCCCGGGCCACCTCGACCAGACGCGAGGTTCCCGTGGGCATGGCGTCGACGAGCTCGTCCTGGACCGGGCCGAGCCCGATCTGCTCGATCACCTCGTCGGTGACCGACTGGGGCGACGAGCCGTCACGCGACCACGACCGCCGCAGCTCGGCGGCCACCAGCACGTTCTCGCGGACGGTCAGGCCACCGAAGGTCTCGAGTCGCTGGAACGTGCGGGCCATGCCGAGGCGCGCCCGCACGTGGGGGCGGGCCCGGGTGACGTCGGTGCCGTCGAGCACCACCGTCCCGGTGTCGGGGGTCTGGAGCCCGGTGATGACGTTGAACAACGTCGTCTTGCCGGCGCCGTTCGGGCCGATGAGCCCCGTGACCGTCCCGGCCGCGACGTCGAAGGTCACCCCGCCGAGCGCCTGCACCCCACCGAAACGGACCGAGACGTCGCTGACGTCGAGGAGGCTCACGACCCCAGCTCCTTCGCGTCCTTGGTCTCGGGGACGGCGACCAGGTCGGCGGGAACCGCACCGGCCGCCTCGAGCCGGGCCGCCTTGCGGGCCTTGCGCCGGAGCTGCGCCGGGGCCTCACCCCGGACCGACGCCGCGATGTCGACGACCGCCCCGTCGGGGTTGCGGCCGATGCCGATGCCGGCGAGGCCGGGACCGATCCGCTGCCAGTAGAGCAGCAGTGTGCTGCCCGGGAACAGGACCACCAGCCAGTTGAACGACTGGAGCGCGAACCCGCCGAACACCGCACCGCTCACCACCGACACGCCGCCGACCACGGCCAGCAGCACGAGGGGCAGTCCGGCCATCGACAGCACCTGGTAGTCCTGGGCGGCGGCCGAGCCGAGGAACGCCGCGCCGAGCGCACCCGCGAACCCGGCGATGGCCGCCGACAGGACGAACACCGAGAGCTTCGTCACCAGGATGTTCATCCCGAGGGTCGCCGACGCCGCCGGCGAGTCGCGCATGGCGATCAGTCGGCGGCCGTAGGCGCTGCGGCGCACCCAGACCAGCCCGACCCCCACGAGGCCCAGCATCACGGTGCTGAAGATCAGCATGCCGGCGTCCTGGGAGAAGGAGATCCCGAGGATCGTGAACGGCTCGTCGAGCCCGAAGCCGAACAGCCGGATCGCCGGAATCTGGCGCGCGCCGTTGCCGAACACCTCCGCCTGGTCGAACACGAGGAAGCCGACCATGCGCGCGAACGCCATGGTGGCCAGCGCCAGGTACAGGCCCCGGAGCCGGAGCGCCGGGAGCGCCATCAATGCCCCGAACGGCACCGCCAGGGCCGCCCCGATCAGCAGTCCCCACCAGGCGCCGACGTGACCCGGGATGATCCACCACCCGTCGCCACTCGCCGCGATCTTGTACATCGCGAAGCCGCCGAGTCCGCAGAACGCCACCTGGCCGAGCGACACCTGTCCCGACCAGCCGATCAGCGGCACGAGGGCCAGCATGATCACAGCGAAGCTGATCGCCATCGTCAGGTTGCGCTCCCCGATCCGGCCCCAGATGGCGGCGTTCACCACCACGAACAGCAGGAGGATCCCCATGCCCATCGACGCCCGACCGATCCCCGGCACCCGGGCCACCACCGCGTTCGCGATCCGGCGGCCCTCGAGCCGGGCCTGGGGCACGAACAGCAGCGCCAGGAACAGGATCATCGTCGGGATGGCGGCCGGCGCGGTCGTCCACCGGTCGGTCCAGGTCAGGAAGTTCTGCTGGAAGGCGAGCGCCAGCCCGATCAGCAGCCCACCGGCGTAGGTGAGCGGCAGGCTCTGGAGTCGGCCGATGATGGCGGCGGCGAAGGCGTCGATGATGAACAGGGTCAGGGTGTCGACGCTGAGGGTCGCCAGTTCCTGGGCCAGGAAGATTCCCGCGATCGCCGCCATGGAGGTGCCGAGGGCCCAGGCGAACGCCGAGGTCCGGGCCGGGCGGGCGCCGTTGAGGGCGGCCAGGTCACGCTGGTCGACCACGGCCCGCATGGCGATGCCGAGCCGGGTCCGGTAGAGCAGGATCCGGATCGCCACCGCCAGGCCGATCCCGGTGACGATGGCGATGAACCGGTACCACGGCACGAGGGTCTGACCGACGTGGAAGCCCGAGATCCCGAAGAACGTCGGGATCGTGTGCACCGAGTTCGGGTCCCAGATCGTGACCGCGAGGCCCATCAGGGCCAACATGAGGCCGATCGTCACGACGAGCTGCGCCACCAACGGCGCCGAAGCCAGGCGCCGCATCAGGAGCCGCTCGACCACCGCACCGAACACCGGGGCGAAGCCCAGCACGGTGATGACGAGCGCCAGGAGCGTCGGGAGCCCGAAGTCGACCTTCAACGACCAGTAGACGTAGGCGCAGAACATGCCCATGGCGCCCTGGGCGAAGTTGAACACCCCGGACGTCGTGTACGTGACCACCAGCCCGGCCGCCGCGACGGCGTAGATCGAGCCGAGGGTCACCCCCACGACCAGTGTGAACAGGATCGAGTCGAAGGTGACCGGACGGCCGGTCCACGACGACACGACCACGTAGCCCACCAGGACCGCCACGGCCACCGCCGCGACCGAACGCCCGTCGAAGTTCACGCGGCGACGAGGTCGCTCGAGTGTGGCCGTCGTCATCGTTCCCCCGTCCCGATCACCATGTTCCCTCCCACGGTCGCGTCCGGCTCCCGGATGCCGGGCATCCGGGAGCCGTCGCCATCGATCAACCGTTGAGGAGGTCGAGCTTCACCGTGTAGGCGTTGGTCTCCGCGCAGTCGAACGTGCCGGCCTTCTTCGGGAAGACCCGGACGAACTTGCCACCCTTGACCTGGCTCAGCACGTAGCACCGGCTCACGATGCGATCGCCCGGGTTCATCACGGCGAGCATCCCGTCACCGTCGAACTTGGTGATCGTCGGCAGCACCTGGAGCAGCGCCGCCCGGGTCAGGGCGTTGTCGCCACCCTCCTCGACGACCTGGCGGGACGCCTCGGCGAAGAGCAGTCCCGACGCGAACGCCTGGAGCGAGAAGCCGTCGGTCTTGTCGGCACCGACGTACTTCACGAAGTTCTTCAGCATCTCGTTGGACTTCGTCTCGTCGAAGGGCAGGAACGCCGTCCAGACGTAGAGGCCCTCGGTCTCGGGCGCCGCCAGGATCGACTTGTCGTAGCACTGCAGCGAGCAGTCCCAGACCTTCACGGTGTTGACGCCCTGGAGCTTCGCCTCCTTCATGAGGGCGATGACACCCGCTGCCGCGCCACCGTGGCGGGCGTAGGTCGACTGGTTGTCCTTGAGGGCCTGGACGAACGGCGTGTAGGCGCTCTGCGTGGCCCTCCCCGACACGTCGAACGTCGCGTCCTGCTCGATGCCGGCCTGCTGCTGGGCGGTGAACGCCGGGATCTGGCTGTTCTTCGCCGCCTTGAGGTCGCTCGGGTACACGAACAGGCCGTGCAGCGAGTTCTTCCCGAACTTCTTCAGGTAGTAGTTGGTCGCGCCCAGCGTGCCCTTGTAGGTCTGCGGGGTCTGGTCCTTGGTGGCGCACTGCAGGATCGCCGGGTTGATGCCGAACGACACCGGCGAGCACTGGTGGGCCGTCTCGGTCTGGAGCACCGGGAAGTCGGGCAGACCGGTCGCGGCGCCCTTCGAGTCCTTGCAGTTGACCATGTCGTCGACGTTGGAGACGAACAGCGCGGACGTGCCGACCAGCGCCAGGTCCTTCGCGCAGGCGTCGATGATGGCGTTGCGGGCCTTGCTGGCGTCGA
>JAFMJM010000210.1 GCA_017853455.1 Acidimicrobiia bacterium
CGAAGAAGGCGAGGAACCGGAGCAACGGCTGGACGCCGCACGCCTGCTCGAGGTCAGCGAGATCGTCGGCCGGCCGGGTCGCCGACCAAGCGGGGGTCAGAGGATCCGGTCGTTGAAGACGGTCACCGAGAACCGCTTGAAGTTGTCGTCGTCGGGGAGTCGTTCCACGCTGACCTTGTACTGCTCCGAGGCCGGCGTTCCCGTGTACCGAGACCAGTCGACGTACGGATCGACCCGACCCTTCTCACCTTCCTCGAACGGATACTCCGCCCAGTGACAGATCTGAGCGAGCGAATACCCGGAGACGTCGCGGCGACACGGTTCCCGGAAGACGTCCGAGTCGCCGACGCGCACGCCCGGATCGCCGTAGCCGTTGAACGCGTTGATCCAGAACGCCCACCCCGCCCGGGCCGGTTCTCCGCCGACCACGACCCGGATGTAGCCGGAACCGTGGTTGGAGTCCTCGTTCTCGACGCACTTCGTCGTCCCCGGGGGGAAGGCTTCGCCGTCGTTCCAGTAGTCGTTGTTCTTCCACGCAGGGTCGTCCTCCGGAACCTTGTCGAACTCGGGCTTGAGCAGCACCGAGGCCGTGGCGAGGTTGCGGTTGGTGACGCAGAGCTGGGCGCCGAGGAAGCCGGCGGCCTTCCGATCGACCTGGCCGCTCCCCCGGGCTCCGTCGCTCCCGCCTCCGCCGCAGGCGGTGAGCGTCGTGGCGGCGAGCACCACCAGAGCGACGGCGACGGGGCGGAATGGGTGGGCGATGCGCACGGGACCGTTCCTGTTCGGGGCGGGAGGATTCGGGAAGATTAGATCGACACGGGGCCCTCGGGGGCGCGGCGCCGTTGTTGGCCTGGAGTGGCGGTCCGAACGTCCGGCTCCGTTCCGGGGCCGTTGGGAACGAGCCGGGAACGTGCGGAGATAGAGTCCCGCCACGCCCACGTCGGGTCCGCGACGGCGGGCGGTGGAGGCTCGAGGTCCATGACGCGATCAGGTCGGTGGTGCGCTGGGATCCTGGCGACGGCGCTCGTGGCGGCACTGTCGACGATCGTCGTCGGCGGGACCGCCGGAGCGACGGTCGTGAACGACGAGGCGACCTTCCGTGCGGCCTACGGGAACGCCGCCGAGACCTCGATCGTGCTCGACGCCGACATCACCCTGACCTGTGACGGGGGCGGCGCCGGCATCGACACCGCGGAGCGGCTGAGTGCGACGGCGATCACGATCGACGGGCAGGGGCACACGATCACCCAGAGTTGCCCGGACCGGACCGTCCTGCTCGCCGCGCTCGGAGGTGGCCTGACCCTCGAGCGCGTGACGCTCGCCGGTGGGCGCGGAGGGGTGCAGGGAACGGGGGCCGTCGTCGCCCGCGACACCCGGATCACCGGGATGACGTCGCCGGTCGCGGACGCCATCGGGATCTCCTCGACCGGATCGTTGACGCTCACCGACGTCGTGATCGACGACGTCACCAGTACCGGTGGCATCGCCGCAGGTGCGGTGGGCAGCCCCGTCGTCGCGACCCGGCTCCAGGTCCACGACCTGGAGACGACCACGGGCACTGCGTACGGGGTCGCGAGCGTCGTGGGGGGGACGGTCACCGACTCGGCCTTCGCGCGATTGGAGGGTGTGGCCGCGCTGGGGGTCTGGACCCTGGCCTCGAGCTCCACGGTGTCGGGAACCACGATCTCCGACCTCACCGGGACGACCGACGCGTTCGCCGTGTTGTCGTCCGTCGACACGACGGTCACCGACTCGTCGTTCACCGGCCTGAGCGGACCCATTGCGGGCGGTGTGCTCGTGGGTGGCGACGCCACCCTGACCCGGTCGACGATCGCCGACGTCGTCGGCGGCGACACGACCGCCGGGCTCTCCGCCAATGGCTCGGCGTCCGTGGTGAACTCCACGATCACCGGCGTGACCGGGTGGGCGGCCGTCGCCGGTGGGGACCTCACCCTCGTGTACTCGACCATCGTCGGCAACGGGCAGACACCCGAGCCCGGTGCCTGCGACGTCGCCGATTGCGGCGCCGAGGCCCGCGAATCCGGCGTGGTCCCGCTGGTCGCCGACTCCGACGCGCAGCTCGTCGTCGACGGTGCCCTCGTCACCTTCGGCAGCGTCATCGCCCAGAACCTCGTCGGTGGTCCGAACTGCATCGCCGGATCGACCGCGTCGGTCGGGTACAACCTCGCCGACGACACCTCGTGCGGACTCACCGGAACCGGCGACCGGCAGGTCGTCGGGATCGACCCACTGCTCGGCCCGCTCACGGCGAACGGTGGCGTGGGGCCGACCCGCATCCCCCTGACGGGCAGTCCGTTGCTCGACGCCATACCGGTCGCGGCGTGCCAGACCGGTCCGGCCGCCGGCGTCGTCACCGACGAGCGGGGTCTGCCCCGACCGGCGCTCGGCGGGTGCGACATCGGTGCGGTCGAGGTCCAGCCGCAGCCCGAGCCGGAGCCGACCTTCACCGGCTGATCCGGCCCGCCGTCACCCCGGAGCCGGTGCGAGGTTCCGCAGGGCCGGGGCGCCGGCGACCAGGGTCCGGGCGAGGAGCCGGGAGCCCCGGTGGTTGAGGTGGTTCGGGTCCCGGTAGACGAGATCGTCGCCGACGAGCATCGAGCACCGCGTGCGATCACAGAACGCGGCCGCTGTCGGCATGACCGTCGCTCCCGTGCCCCGGGTCGCCTGTCGTAGCCCGTCGACGTAGTCCCGACGATCACGGGTGAAGTCCGCCAGGGGCGTCGTGCAGCGCGTCGGAGCGACGAAGTCGTACTTGCAGAGCTCGGGGCCGAACGAGAAGTCGGGCACGTCGTCGGAGAGGTAGACGGTCCGGCCGGCGGCCTCGAGCTGTTCGATCGTCGCGCGGAGATCGGTCGTCCCGACCTGCCGGCGCCACAGGTAGGTGATCAGGACGGCGTCGGGCCCGTCGGGACCGGCAGCCCAGGCGTAGACGTCGGTGAACTGTGGATTCGCACTCACGGGGACCCCGTTGGCGGAGAACACCAGGACGTTGGTGCCGGTGAGGACGTGGGCGAGGCCGTCGTAGGTGTGCAGCGCATGGCTGTCGCCGATCACGGCGAGCGAGACGGGGCGGCCCGACTCGGAGGTCCAGCACGTCGGAGACACGCCGCCGACCTCCGTGCCCGTGGCGCTCGGCTCGGAGCCCGAGCAGGGGTTCCGGAACGGACCGGTCGCCGTGTTGGCCCAGCCGATCTGACCGCGATGGGCGATCGGACCGTCACCCGACCGGAACCAGGGTGCGAGGACGTGGTCGGCCACCACGAGCCCGCCGGCCGTCACCAGCAGTCCAGGGAGGACGACGAGGGCGGCGACCCGGGCGAAGCGGCGTCCGCGCAGTTCGGTGCGGGCCCGGAACGGGCGCTCCACGAACCGGTAGGAGGCCAGGGAGGGAGCCAGGGACACGACGGCCGCGAGGACGAGCGCGGTGCTCGAGCCGGGCCAGAGCACCGCCGCGAACACGATGACGGGCCAGTGCCACAGGTAGATGGAGTAGGAGCGGTCGCCGACCCAGGTGAAGGGCCTCGTGCCGAGCATCCGGGAGACGGGGTTGGCGGCCCACGAACCGGCGGCGAGGAGGCCGACGGTGGCGAGCACCGGGATCAGGGTGGTGGCGCCGGGGGTGGTGAACGACTCGTCCAGCACGAAGGCCGAGACGGCGAGGCCGACCAGTCCGATCGCCGCGAGAGCGGTGGCGGTCCTGCTCCCGAGCCGTGGGGACTCGGGTCGCCACGCCACCAGGTAGGCGAGCAGCGCCCCGGCGACGAACTCCCAGAGCCGGGTCACGGGTGAGTAGAAGCCGGAGAGGTACGGGCCGCCCCAGGTGACGCCGCGCATCGATCGGGCCAGGGTGATCGCGAGCGAGGCGGCACCGGCCGCTGCGATGACGGCGGGGACCCAGACCCGCGAACGCCCGGTGCGCCGCACCAGCCACCAGGCCCCGATCACGAGGGCCGGGAAGACGAGGTAGATCTGCTCCTCCACCGACAGCGACCAGGTGTGCAGCAGCGGGTTGCGCTCCGCAGCGGCGTCGAAGTAGTTCCCGGTCGTGAGGGCGATCACGAAGTTGGCCACCAGCAGGAGCGCTCCGAGCCCGGTCTTGGCCGCCTCCTGCAGCGCGCCGAACGGCGTGAGCAGCAGGAGCGCCGCGAGCACGGTCACGACGACCATCACCACGAGCGCCGGGGTGAGACGTTGGAACCGCCGCCGGTAGAAGCGCCGCAGGTCGACGATCCGGTCGGCCGTCCGGTCGCGTTCGAGCATCGCGGTGATGACGAAACCCGAGATCACGAAGAAGACGTCGACGCCGAGGTACCCGCCGGGGAGCGGTAGGCCGGCGTGGAAGACGACCACCAGCACCACCGCGATCGCCCGCAGTCCCTGGATGTCGCGCCGTCGACCGGTCGATTCGACGTCACGGACCATGAGGGGCTGAATGCTACCGATCGGGTCGGTCGGCGCCGATGGCTCGACCCCCGTCGGTGGAGTCCGGGCACTTCGTGCGAGAGGAGACCGGTCGGTGGTGGGCAGCAGCGTGAGGTGGCGGG
>JAFMJM010000019.1 GCA_017853455.1 Acidimicrobiia bacterium
CGGGGCCTGCGCAAGCCGAGCGCCGAGATCCTCCAGCAGATCGCCCGGGGCCTGGCCATCTCGGCCGAGACCCTCTACGAACGGGCCGGGATCCTCGATCCCCGTCCGGCCGCCGCCGTGGGTGACCTCGAGGCGGCCATTCGGGCGGCCCCCGACCTCGACGACCGGCAGAAGCAGGTCCTGGTCGACCTCTACCTCACCCTCCGGCGGGTCCCCGACCCGACCCCGGGGTGGCCTCCGGAGCCGGTCACCGGGGCGCCGGACGACCTCCCGGGGGAATGAACCGGGCGGTCGGTAGGCTTTCTGGTCCGATGGTCAGACGCGTCGCGGTCCTCTCCCTGCACACGTCGCCCCTCGCCCAACCCGGCACGGGTGACGGTGGGGGGATGAACGTGTACGTCCGCTCGTTCGCGGACGCCCTCGCGCGGGCCGGGGTGGAGTGCGACCTCCTGACCAGGGGTGACGGTTCCGGCTCCGACGTGGTCGAGGTCGGACCCGGCGTCCGGGTGGTCCACCTGCCGGTCGACCCCGGGGGTCCCGTCGCCAAGGACGCCCTGCTCGATCTCCACGACGACCTGGTCGACGCCGCCGAGCGGTGGTTGACCACCGACGGCGGTGCCGACGTGCTGCACGCCCACTACTGGGTCTCGGGTGCCGTCGCCCACACCCTCAAGCACCGTCTCGGGCTGCCGCTCGTCACGACGTTCCACACCTTGGCGCGGGCGAAGCAGGACGTCGGCATCCTCGACGACCCGGCGCACCGCTTCGAGGTCGAGGCGGCCATCGCGCGCTGCTCCGACGGATTGATCGTCTCGACCGGCGAGGAGCGCGACCTGCTGGTGGGCGCGTACGGCGCCGACGGGTCGCGCATCGAGGTCATCCCGCCCGGCGTCGACCACACCGTGTTCGCCCCCGGTGACGTCGCGACGGCCCGGGCCCGCCTCGGGCTCGGCGACGGCCCGTTGATGGTGTTCGTCGGTCGGATCCAGCCGCTCAAGGGGCTCGACGTCGCGGTGCACGCCCTCGCCGAGCTCGGGCGCGACGACGCTCGACTCGTGGTGGTCGGGGGGCCGAGTGGCCCCGACGGCGAGGCCGAGCTGCGATCGGTCCAGGACCTCGTCGCCCGGCTCGGCCTGACGGAGCGGGTCACCTTCGTCGCCCCGCAGGCGCACGACCGCCTCGCCGACTGGTACCGCGCCGCCGACGTGGTGCTGGTGCCGTCGCGCACCGAGTCGTTCGGCCTCGTCGCCCTCGAGGCGGGGGCGTGCGGCACCCCCGTCGTGGCGGCCGCGGTCGGCGGTCTCCAGACGGTGGTCGAGCACGGGGTCAGCGGGTTCCTCGTCGACGAGCGCGACCCCGCCGCCTACGCCGCCGCGGTCGCCGCCGTGCTGGCCGACGACGGCGGGCTGCGCCAGCGCGCGGCCCTGCGCGCGCAGCGGTTCACCTGGGACCTGGCGGCCGCGCGGTTGCGCCGGTGCTACCTCGACCTGCCGGCGCGTGAGCTGGTGCGGTGCACGTAGACGACCTCGCGGCTCGCTACGACGCTGCGTTCGCGCTCTGCCACGACCACTTCGAGGGCGTGCTGGCCGACGAGCCCTGGATCCAGGCGGTCGAGTTCGAGGCCGAGATCCCGCGGTGGTACGTGCGCTTCGGGTGCGACGGTCGCGACGCCGCGACGATCTACTTCGACCTCCACCAACGGTCGCTGCACTACGAGCTGTACTTCCTGCCGCACCCGCCCGGCGACCCGACGGCGCTGTACCGCTTCCTGCTCGAGCGCAACCACACGCTCTACGGCGCACGGTTCTCGCTCGGACCCGACGGTGACGTCTACCTCGCGGGTCGCGTCGCGCTCGAGCACCTCGACCGCGACGAGCTCGACCGGATCGTCGGCGTCCTCTACGAGTCGACCGAGCGCTGGTTCCAGGCGGTGGTCCGCCTGGCGTACGGCCCACTGCGGACCTGACCCGGCGTCGCGCCCGGCGCCGGCCCGGGCTCGGCCGGTCGGTCACGTCGGGAGCCCCGCGCCGTCTCGGGCCTCCGGGTCGGACGGTCCGGAACGACCGACCCCTCGGGCGACGCCCGGGGTCGCGGTGGTCGTCGGCGTTCGGGGAAGTGCGCCGGTGGACCGACGTGCCCCGGGCGTCGCCGCGCCCGGCGCTCTATCCTCGTTCCATGACGCGGCTCGCCCTGCTCGGTGGAGGACGGATGGGTGAGGCCCTCCTCGGCGGGCTGGTCGACGCCGGCTGGGAGCCCGACGCCCTGAGCGTCGCCGAGCCCGATCCCGACCGTCGCCGCGCCCTCGAGGCGGCGTTCCCCGCGGCGCGGGTGGTGCCGTCGCCGGCCTGGGCGGTGCCCGACGCCGACGTCGTGGTGGTGGCGGTCAAGCCGCAGCACGTCGCCGAGGCGCTCGAGCAGGCCGGTCCGGCGCTCGGCGCGTCCACCCTCGTGCTCTCGATCGCCGCCGGAGTCACCCTCGCCGCCCTCGAGGCCGCCGCCCCGGGCCGTCCGGTGGTGCGGGCCATGCCCAACACCCCGGCGACCGTCCGCCAGGGGGTGGCCGCCGTCGCCGGCGGGACCCACGCCACGGCGGCCGACCTCGACCTCGCCGAGCGGGTGCTCGGCGCCGTGGGCGTGGTGGTGCGCGTCCCCGAGGCCCAACTCGACGCCGTGACCGGGCTCTCGGGCTCCGGACCGGCCTACGTCTTCCTGGTGGCCGAGGCGCTGATCGAAGCCGGGGTGCTCGTCGGCCTCCCCCGCGACGTGGCGCGGACCCTCGTGGCCCAGACCCTGCTGGGCTCGGCCACGCTGCTCGCGGCCGGTGACGAGACCCCCGAGGCCCTGCGTGCGGCGGTCACGTCGCCCGGGGGCACGACCGCGGCCGGCCTGGCCGCGCTCGAGGCCCACGGCACGCGGGCGGCCCTGCTCGACGCCGTGCGGGCCGCCACCGAGCGGTCGCGCGAGCTCGGCCGCGGCTGACGCCCGGTCCGGGCGGGGTCAGCTCGGGCGGGGCTCCGGTGTGACCTTCACGACGGCCGCCACCATCTTGTAGATCGTCTCGGCCCCACCCCGCTCCTCGGGGCGCATGAGGTTGGCCATGATCCGCAGGACCCACTCCATGAGGGTCCGGGACCGGAAGCCGATGCGGGTGAGCTCGCGCATGACGGCCGGGTTGCCGATCGCCCGCACGAAGGTCCGGGCGACCTTGTAGTAGAGCCCGAACTGCTCCTCGAGGCGGGCGGGGTAGCGCTCGAGGGCCCGCGGGTCGCCGGTGGCGAGGGCCTGGTCGAGCACGTCGGCGGCGATGCGCCCGGTCTCGTAGGCGAGCGAGATGCCCTCGCCGTTGAACGGGTTGACCGAGCCGAGGGCGTCGCCGGCCGACAGCCAGCCCGGTCCGATCGACGGCTTCACGGCGAACCCGGTCGGGAGGCGCCCGCCGGTGGGCGGACCGCACGACGTCTCGGGGGAGATTCCCCAGTAGTCGGGCGCCGAGGCGGTGAAGGCGTCCATCAGGTGCGAGGTGTTGATGTCCTTCCAGCCGCGGAAGGTCGACAGCAGACCGACCCCGACGTTGACCGTGCCGTCGCCCACGGGGAAGATCCAGCCGTAGCCGGGGAGCGATTCGCCCGACTTGTCGCGGATGTCCAGGTGGGACTCGATCCAGGGGTCGTCGTGGAGCGGGCTCGTGAAGTAGCCCCGGACGGCCATTCCGAGCGGGTACGAGCGGTCCCGGCGGGTGCCGAGGGCCCGCCCGAAGCGGGAGTTCGCCCCGTCGGCGACGAGCACGTAGCGCGCCCGGACCACCTCGGAGGTGCCGGCGGCCTTGTGGGCCACCACGGCTCCGCAGACCCGGCCGTCCTCGACGACGGGCTCTTGCGCCTCGGCGCCGGTCCAGAGGGTGGCGCCGGCCTCGACCGCCCGCTCGGCGACCATCGCGTCGAGGTCCCGGCGGCGCACCACGTAGCCGTGGGCGGGGAAGTCGGGGTGGTCGGGCCAGGCCAGCTCGAGGGTGGTCCCGTGCCCCATCGACCGCAATCCGTCGTACCGGTGGAAATCGGACAGGCGCCGCTCCAGGCCCATGTCCGTGAGCTGGGCGACCGCCCGGGGGGTCAGCCCGTCGCCGCAGGTCTTCTCCCGGGGGAACGTCTTCTTCTCCACCACCAGGACCGAATGGCCCCGCTCGGCCAGCCAGTAGGCGGCTGCCGACCCGGCCGGCCCACCGCCGACGACCAGAACGTCCCAGGTCTCCACGTGGTCCATCGTCGCGCCTCCCGTCCGCGGGACCCAACCCGGGGGGACCCGCCGGGATTCCTCGGGGGCCAGTGACCCGTTTCACCCCGTCCGGATGCCACGTGGGCCCCGGGACCGCAGTAGCGTGTGGCGCACTGCTGCACGCCGGACCGGGGGGTCCGAGGCCGTCCGGGCCGGCGTGGCCCGGCTGTGCGTGGGAGGAGATCGGCCCGATGCCCAACTTGCTGCCCGACTGGCTGCCCTGGATCCAGCCGGCCGGCCGGTTGATCTGGTCGTCCATCCTGCTCGTCGTCGGGATCAGCTTCGTGGTCGCGCTCATGAAGCCGCCGAAGCTCTCCCGGCCCTTCCCCGACCGGATCGCGTACGCGGCCTATCCGGCGATCGTGGTGGTGGGCTACGTCGTCGCCGTGGTCATCCCGGCCGACTGGGCCATCGCCGGATGGGAGGTCGACGCGATCATCGTCGATCTCGTGCTGATCGCCCTCGTGGCCCACACCCACCTCCTCGTCGCCAGCCGCACCCCGAAGCCCGCCGACCACAAGGCCACGTGGGCGGCCTGCTATCTCGGCGCCGTCGCCGTGTTCGCCCTGATGGCCCTGGCCTACGGGGTCGTCCCGCACGAGTGGATGACCTTCGCCAACGGCTACCTCCGCTGGGGTGACACCTCGAAGTTCGTCTGGCAGTCGAGCCAGGACATGCTCTTCTTCCCGTGGCACTGGCCGTTCAACCTCGACTACCCGGCGGTGCGCGACATCGTGGTGTCGGGCCTCTACGGCGTCCTGCTCGGAGCGAACATCGCCCTGTTCGCCCAGTGGCAGAAGCGCAACCAGGTCGTCGAGGCCCCGCCCGCCGACACGACCCCCACCAAGCGATCCCGTTTCGGCCGTCCGCTGCGGCGCGCCACCGCCGGGGGAGCCTGAGCCGTGGCCCGCACCGACGCCAACCCGGCGATGCCGGAGTTCGCGACCGACTACACGCTCCAGGAGGTCGACCCCTCCTACCTGACGGCCGCGGTCAAGCCGAAGCAGTTCCTCCACATCGACCAGGAGGAGTGCATCCTCTGCGAGGGCTGCGTCGACATCTGCCCGTGGAAGTGCATCCACATGGTCTCGGTCTCGGCGATCACCGACGCCGTGGGCACCGAGCGACCGGGTGAGGCCGACCCCCGCGACAACGTCGCCTTCATCGTCGACGAGGACGTCTGCACGCGCTGCGCGCTGTGCGTCGACCGGTGCCCGACCGGCGTGATCGTCCTCGGCAAGGTCAGCACCAACGTCGCCGACGGCGACCCCCACGTACGGACACCCCGGAACGGCTACGCCTACGGCGTGCGGTTCTAGGCACGAGCGATACCCGGACAGGAGAAGTCCAGTGGCGAACGCAAACGGAGCCGGCGGCACCGGAGACAAGGTGTCGGCGGTCCTCGAGAAGACCGACGAGAAGATCCGGGGCTCGCAGGCCTGGAACTCCATCTTCCGTCCCGGATCGGTCTACCGCCGGGGCTACACCGACAGCCCCCGCAACCGGTCCTACGTGATCATGAACAACGTGCTCTACCACCTCCACCCGGTGAAGGTGAAGCGGCACGCGGTCAAGGTCTCGTACACGCTGTGCCTCGGTGGCCTGTCGTTCTTCCTCTTCATCCTCCTGACGGTCACCGGCATCTTCCTGATGTTCTTCTACCGGCCGACCGCGATCTCGGCCTGGGACGACGTCAAGACCCTCGAGACGGCCGTCACGTTCGGATCACTCGTCCGCAACATGCATCGATGGGCCGCGCACCTCATGGTGCTGTCGGTCTTCCTGCACATGTGTCGCGTCTTCTACCACGGTGCCTACAAGGCCCCCCGGGAGTTCAACTGGGTGATCGGCGTGATCCTGCTCACGCTCACCCTGCTGCTGTCGTTCACCGGCTACCTGCTGCCGTGGGACCAGCTGGCGCTCTGGGCGGTCACGGTGGGGACCAACATGATGGGCTACACCCCGGTCTTCGGGAGCAGCGTCAAGTACGTGCTGCTCGGATCGAAAGAAATCGGGAGTGACACGTTGTTGCGTTGGTACGTGCTCCATGTCCTCCTGCTCCCGTTCGTCACCGTCATCTTCATGGCCGTCCACTTCTGGCGGGTCCGCAAGGACGGCGGCATCTCCGGTCCGCTGTAGGTCGAGGGGGATCAATGGCTGAAGTACCCGAACACCTGCTCCGACGCTCGGCCGAGCGTCGCAAGGCACTCACCGGCGAGGGCGGCGACGCCCCCGCCGAGGCCGCCGCGCCCGTCGAGGCCGTCGCGGCCGACGCACCGGCCGCCGAGGCACCCGCCGCCGCACCGAGCGCGCCGGCCGAGGACGTCACCACGGCGAGCGGGGCCAAGATCCCCGCCCACCTCCTCGAGCGGGCCAAGAAGCGCAAGGCGGCCGCCGCCGGTGGCGACGCCGGGGCGGCCGGGGGTGCGGTCGCCGCTGCGGCCACCGCCACCATCGCTCCGCCGGTCGCCGGTGCGTCGGGTCCGGGTGGCCACACCCAACGCCTCCTCACCGTCGTCAAGTCGGGTTCGATCCAGCAGACCAAGGCCGAGGCGCAGGACAAGGTGCACACCTGGCCCCACCTGCTCGTCGTCGAGCTCGGTGCCGTGCTGATCCTGTTGGCGTTCGTCACCGTGTTCGCCGCGCTGGTTCGGGCGCCACTGCTCTCGCTGGCCGACTTCAACAAGACGCCCAACCCGTCGAAGGCACCGTGGTACTTCCTGGGACTCCAGGAGCTGCTCACGATGTTCCACCCGATGGTGGCGGGCGTGACGATCCCGGGCGTGGCGCTCGGGGTCGCGGCGCTGGCGCCGTACTACGACAAGACCACCTCCAACAAGCCCGACGACCGTCGGTTCGCGATCGCGATCTTCACGATCTTCATCATGTTGTGGGCGGTGCTGGTCATCATCGGTTCGTTCTTCCGGGGTCCGGGCTTCAACTTCGTCTTCCCCTGGAAGGACGGGATCTTCTTCGAGCTGTAGGCATTTCGGGAACCGGAACGTAGGAGCCAGTCGTGGCCATCATCATCGTCGCCATCGTGGTCGTGCTCGCAGGGGCGGTCGTGTTCCTGCTCGCGGCCGGTCGTCGCCGCGCGACGACGGGGCGTCTCAGCCGCGAGACCCGCCAGCGGGACGCCGGCGCGCCCTCGACCGAGATCGTCGCCACCGGCGACGCCACCGCGGACGCCCGCGCCCGGGCCGACGAGTCGAAGGCCTCCACCGGCCTGGCCACGCGCCGCGGCTCGGGGGTCGTGCGCTACGAGCCGGTCGACCCCGAGGAGATCGGGGTCACCCGTCGCCAGTTCTTCAACCGGGGCATCCTGACCGGCCTCGGGCTCGGGGTGGGAGGCTTCGGCGCGGCCGCCCTGGCCTTCCTCTGGCCGTCCGGGGCGTCGGGCTTCGGCGGCAAGATCAACGTCGGCAGCGTGAGCGACGTGCAGGCCTCCATCGACAAGAAGGAGCCCTACTACAACGCCAGCGCCAAGGTGTACATCCTGCCCTACCCCAAGCAGGACCTCGGCAAGGCCAAGAAGGTCTACGGCATCGAGCCGGGGGTCTTCGCCGGGATGGAAGCCGGGTACGTGGCGCTCTACCAGAAGTGCCCCCACCTGGGTTGCCGGGTGCCGTGGTGCGCCACGTCGCAGTGGTTCGAGTGCCCCTGCCACGGGTCGAAGTACAACCGGGTCGGCGAGAAGAAGGGTGGACCGGCGCCGCGCGGCATGGACCGCTTCGCCCTCGAGGTCTCGGGCAACAGCATCCTCGTCGACACCGCCGTCGTGGTGCAGGGTCCGCCGATCGGCACCGACACCACCGGCCAGGGTCAGGAGGGCGCGGCGTGCGTCTGACGGCCCCCACTCTGCGTTCCGCGCTCCACCAGGGAGGCAAGCCATGAGCTTCCGATCCACGCTCATCCTGCTGAACGTCATCGCGCTGGTCCTGATCCTGGCGTTCCTCGCCTGGCGAATCCTGAGCGTCCGGCGCAACCCGGGAACGAAGGTCCCCGAGAACCTCGGCGACGGACACTCCGACGAGCAGCTCGAGGGACCGCGCCTCGAGCGCGCCCTCGGGACGTCGCTGATCTTCGTGCTGGTCGTGGCCCTGGCCCTGCCCCTCTACTTCGTCTTCGAGCCCGGTCGTCAGACCCGGGCCCTCGACGGGTTCGACGAGCGGGCGGTCGAGCGGGGCGCGACCCTGTTCGCCAACAACCAGATGCCGGGCTACGACCCGACCAAGTCGCTGCTCTGCGCCAACTGCCACGGTGTCGACGCCCAGGGCGGTGCCGCTCCGTGGGTGCTCCAGCCCGAGCTCGACAAGTGCGACGACGTCGAGAACAAGTCCAACGCCGCCGTGCCCGAGTGCCTGCCCCAGCAGGTCGCCTGGGCCGCGCCGGCGCTCGACACCGTGCTGCTGCGGTTCGACCCGGAGCAGGTCGCCCGGATCCTGGTCTGGGGTCGACCCGGCTCGCCGATGCCCGCCTGGGGCGTGGAGAGCGGCAAGGGCGTCCTCAACTCCCAGAGCATCAACGACCTCGTCGCCTACCTCGAGAGCATCCAGATCACGAAGGAGCAGGCGCAGGCCCGCAGCACCAAGGTGGCCGTGCAGTACCGCCAGGACGCCGCGTCGAACCTCAAGTCGCAGCAGCAGCTCCTGGCCGACGCCCGCGCGGCGCTGGCCAAGGCCCAGGCCGGTGGGACCGCTGCGGCGGTCGCCGAGGCCCAGGTGAAGGTCGACACCCAGGCGGCCGTCGTGGCGTCGGCCCAGAAGTGGGCCGACCAGGTCGCCGCCATGAGCGAGGGCGAGGTGCTGTTCCGCACCAACTGCGCCCGCTGCCACACCAAGGGTGCGTCGTACTTCGACCCGAACAACCTCCGGCTGCCCACCCCGCCGTCGCCGGGGAGCGGGGCGTTCGGCCCGAGCCTCACCGACGGCTCGACGTTGCTGCAGTTCCCGGGTCAGGCCGGCGTCCAGCTCCAGTACAACTGGGTCGCCGTCGGGGCTCCCGAGAACGAGGGCTACGGCGTCCGGGGGGTCTCGTCCGGGCAGATGCCGCACTTCGAGAACCTGCTGACCGAGAAGCAGATCAACGCCATCATCGCCTACGAGCGCAGCCTCTAGGGGGGAAGAGAACTCCGTGAACGCCATCCCCACCGCGCTGGTCGCGCTCGGCAACGAGACGATCAACCGCACCATCTGGTACCCGACGATCCTCGGCGTCCTCGTCGTGGTCGCGGGGGCCGTGCTCTTCGTGGGCTCGATCTACCTGATGCTCGGCACCAACATGGGCGCCCGCCTGGCGTTCCTCGCGGTGTTCTCCGGGCTCACCGGGTTCATGGTCGTGCTGACCGCCCTCTGGGTCACGACCGCGTCGCCCCTCAACACGATCAAGGGCTCCATCCCCAAGTGGGAGGTGGTCGAGGTCGTCGACCAGCCGGCGAAGTCGAAGGTCGAGGAGATCCGCAAGATCGAGGACGAGGGCACCACGGTGCCCGCCATCGAGGCGGCCAACGTGAAGGCGGCGGTCGACGAGGCCCTCGTCACCAAGGTCGACAACGCGGTCGAGAAGTTCACGCCCGAGGACAACGAGTTCGCGATCTACGACAGCGTCACCCAGTACCAGGCGACCAACACCTGGGAGATCGGTGGCTCGAAGCCGAGCTTCCTCGACTTCCAGTTCACCCACACGCCGAAGTACTCGGTGGTGGAGTTCTGCGGCAACGCACCCAACACCCAGCCCTTCGGCGTGGCGCCCGACGTGCCCAAGTGCGCGGCCCCGGGCACGCCGGAGGCCAAGGACAACGGCTACGTCGTGCTCGAGTACAACCTCGGTGACGTGCGTCAGCCCCCGATCGTCGCGTTCTTCAGCTCGGTGATCCTGTTCGCGATCAGCCTGCTGATGTTCAACTGGTACGAGAAGGACCGCAAGAAGGCCGCCGCCGCTGCGGCCGCCACGTCCGCTCCGAGCGCCGCCCGCGCTCGCGAGACGGTCGACGCCTGAGGCCGGGAGGGAAACGCATGAACGTCATCGCGCAGCAGGTCGTCGACGCCGCCGGCGGCAACGGAGCCGGTGGGCTCGCCTTCGTGATCCTGGTCCTCGTCGTGTGCGGGATCTGGGGCTCGCTGTTCTTCATGGACCGCGTCCGCAAGAAGGCCCTCGACAAGGACGAGCACTCCTGACCACGTGACCAGGCTCGCGGTGCCGAGCACCGCGGACTTCCCGGGATCCAGGGATCAGACCGACGAGGCGGCCTCCACGGCCGCCTCGTGCGCGAGGTCGACCGTGCGGGCCACGTCGGCCTCGGTGTGGGCCAGGCTCGGGAACATCGCCTCGAAGGCGCTGGGGGCGATGTACACGCCCCGGGCGAGCAGGGCGTGGAAGAACCGCCCGTACGCCGCGGTGTCGGCCGCCTTGGCGTCGTCGTAGGTGCGGACCGGCTCGGCCCGCAGGAACAGCCCGGCGAGGGTGTGGACCCGGGGGGCGGTGTTGGCGATCCCGGCGGCGTCGAGGGCGGCGTGGAGCCCGTCGGTGAGGGCGCTGGCCCGGGCCTCGATGGTCTCGTAGACGTCGGGGGTGAGGGCGCCGAGCACCGCCAGTCCGGCCGCGGTGGCGAGGGGGTTCCCCGACAGGGTGCCCGCCTGGTAGACGGCCCCGAGCGGGGCGAGGTGGTCCATCACCTCGGCCGGTCCGCCCAGGGCGGCGAGGGGCAGTCCCCCGCCGACGACCTTGCCGAAGATCGACAGGTCGGGGCGGATGCCGGTCCGACCCGATGCACCGGCCGGACCGACGCGGAAGCCCGTGATCACCTCGTCGAAGACGAGAAGGGCGCCGTGTCGGGTGCACCGGTCACGCAGGTGCTCGAGGAAGCCGGGGTCGGGCGGGACCAGGCCCATGTTGGCGGCGACCGGCTCGACCAGCACGGCGGCGAGGTCGTCACCGTGCTCGGCGAAGGCGGCGTCGACGCCGGCGACGTCGTTGAAGTCGACGACCACCGTGTCGGCGACGGTGCCGGGGGTCACCCCGGCCGAACCGGGGAGCCCGAGGGTGGCCAGGCCGCTCCCGGCCGCCACCAGCAGCGCGTCGAGGTGACCGTGGTAGCAGCCGGCGAACTTGACCACCTTCGACCGGCCGGTGGCGCCCCGCGCCAGCCGGACCGCGGTCATGGCGGCCTCGGTGCCCGACGACACCAGACGGACCTTCTCGACCGACGGGATCCGGTCGGCGATGGCCTCGGCGAGCTCGACCTCACGGGGGGTCGGGGCACCGAACGACGTGCCGTCGGCCGCCGCCCGCTGCACCGCCTCGACCACCAGCGGGTGGGCGTGACCCAGGATGGACGCACCCCACGACTGCACGTAGTCGAGGTACCGGTTGCCGTCGGTGTCGACGAGGTACGCACCCTCGCCGCGGGCGACGAAGAACGGCTCGCCCCCGACCGACCCGAAGGCGCGGACCGGGGAGTTCACCCCGCCGGGGATCCGGGCGCGGGCCCGGTCGAAGAGGTCGCTCACGATCCGAGCTGCTCGGCGAGGGTGCGGGCGAAGTAGGTGAGCACGAAGTCGGCGCCCGCCCGCCGGATGGCGGTGACGTGCTCGCGGGCGACGGCGTCGCCGTCGATCCAGCCGTTCTGCGCGGCGGCGACGACCATCGCGTACTCGGCGCTCACGTGGTACGCCCCCACCGGGGCGTCGGTGGCGGAGCGCACCGAGGCGATGATGTCGAGGTAGGCCAACGCCGGCTTGACCATGACCATGTCGGCGCCCTCGGCGAGGTCGAGCCCGATCTCCTCGAGGGCCTCGCGGGCGTTCGGCGGGTCCATCTGGTAGGAGCGCCGGTCGCCGAACTGCGGCGCGCACTCGGCGGCGTCGCGGAACGGTCCGTAGAGCGCCGAGGCGTACTTGGCGGAGTAGGCGAGGATCGCGACGTCGGTGTGCCCGGCGTCGTCGAGCCCCTCGCGGATGGCGGCGACCTGACCGTCCATCATCCCGGACGGGGCGACCACGTGGGCGCCCGCCTCGGCCTGGGCCACGGCGGCGGCGGCGTACCGCTCGAGGGTGGCGTCGTTGTCGACCTGACCCCGGTCGTCGACGATCCCGCAGTGGCCGTGGTCGGTGTACTCGTCGAGGCAGGTGTCGGCCATGAGCACGACGTCGTCGCCGACCTCGGCGCGCAACTCGGCGAGCGCCCGCTGCACGATGCCGTCGGGATCGTCGGCGCCCGAGCCCCGGCCGTCCTTGGCGGCGGGCACGCCGAACAGGATCACGGCCGGCACGCCGAGGTCGGCGAGCGCGCGCACCTCGGTCCGCAGGCTGGCCAGCGTGTGCTGGACCACCCCGGGCATCGACGTCACGGGGTCGGGCTCGGTGATGCCCTCCTTGACGAACAGTGGGGCCACGAGGTCGTCGACCGACACGCGGGTCTGGGCCACGAGCCGGCGCAGGGCCGGGGTCCGGCGCAGCCGGCGCGGCCGCTGGTCGGGGAACGCCATGGCGGCAGATGGTACCGGCCGCCGCCGGCCGTTCCTCCGGGCGCGCCGGCCCGGAGGGAGCCCCTGGGTCAGGGGGCGAGCAGCGCGACGAGGGCGTCGACCACGCCGTCGATGGTGTGCTCGTCGGCCTCGCGTGAGACCGGGAGCCCGAGGTCGACCGCGGTCGCCGAGGTGACCGGACCGATCGACACGACGGGGGGTGGCGGGTCGAGGGGACCGACCAGGTCGACGAAGTTGCGCACCGTCGACGACGACGTGAACGTCACGGCGTCGATCCCACCGCCCCGGACGAGGGTGAGGGCATCGGGGTCGGGAGCGGCGGTGACCGTGCGGTACACCGGGAGGATCTCGACCGCGTAGCCCCGCTCGGCCAGGCCCTCGGGCAGGACGTCGCGGGCCTGCTCCGCCCGGGCGAGCAACACCCGCTCGCCGGGACCGGCCGGGTCGGGGAAGGCCGCCAGGAGCGACTCGGCCACGAAGCGCTCGGGCACGAGATCGACCGTGATGCCGTGCCGGGCCAGGGCGCCGGCGGTGCCGGGGCCGATGGCGGCCACCCGCAGTCCGGCGAGCGCCCGGGCGTCGAGCTCGGCCGGGGCCAGACCCCGGTCGAAGAAGCCGTCGACCCCGTTGACCGAGGTGAAGACCAGCCAGCCGAACCCCGAGAGGTCGGGAACCGCCACGGGCATCGGCTCGACCGCGATGGCGGGCAGCTCCACCACCGTGGCGCCGAGGGTCGTGAGGCGGGCCCGGAGGTCGCTGACCTGCTCCCGGGCCCGGGTGACCACGACGGTCCGCCCGAACAACGGCCGCCGCTCGAACCAGCCGAGGTCGAGCCCGGCGACGGCGCCGACCACCACGGCGGAGGGGGCGGCGATCCCGGCGCCGGCGACCGTGCCGAGGGTCGCGCGCACGGTGGCCTGGTCGGGCCGGGTGCCGTTGCGCACGGCCGCGACCGGCGTCTCCGGTGCGAGCCCACCGCGCATCAGGCGCTCGGCGATCCCGCCGATGCGGGCGGCACCCATGAGGATGACGATCGTGCCGCCGACCTTGGCGAGGGCCTCCCAGTCGACGTCGGTGCGACCCTTGTCGGGATCCTCGTTGCCGGTGACGACGGTGAAGTGGGTCGAGAGGCCGCGGTGGGTGACGGGGATCCCGGCGTACGACGGGGCACCGATCGCGCTGGTGATCCCGGGCACGACCTCGAAGGGGATGCCGGCCGCGGCGAGCGCCTCGGCCTCCTCGCCACCCCGCCCGAACACGTAGGGGTCCCCGCCTTTCAGGCGGACAACCTCGAGCCCGGCGAGACCCTTCTCGACCAGCACCGCGTTGATCTGGTCCTGGGTGAGGTCGACCTTGCCGGGGGCCTTGCCCGCCGAGATGAGCTCGGCGTCGGGACGGACGAGGTCGAGCAGGTCGGCGGTGCCGAGGCGGTCGTGCACGACCACGTCGGCACGGGCGAGCAGCTCGGCGCCGCGGCGGGTGAGCAGCCCCGGGTCACCGGGACCGGCGCCGACGAGGTGGACGGTCATGCGGACTCCTCCAGCAGGGCCCGACCGCCCTGCTCGTCGAGCAGACGGTGGGCGGCGGTGTCGCCGACGACGACGGGATCGGATCCGGTGGCCCGGGCCCGCAGCACCCGGGTGCCGTCGAGGGTGGCGAGCAGGACCTCGAGGCGGATGCCGTCGGGGCCGACCGTGGCGTGCGCGCCGCACGGCAGGTCGCACCCGCCGCCGAGCCGGGCGAGGAACGCCCGCTCCGCGGCGACGGCGGTGTGGGCCGTGGTGTCGTCGATGGTCGCCAGGGCGGTGCGCGTGGCGTCGTCGTCGGCCCGACACTCGACCGCGATGGCACCCTGGCCGACCTGGGGGAGCAGCACCTCGACGTCGAGCCGCTCGGCGATGCTCCCGGCGAGGTCGAGGCGCTCGAGCGCCACCGCCGCGACCACCACGGCGTCGAAGTCGACGGCCTTGGCGAGCCGCGTGGCGATGTTGCCGCGCAGCTCTCCGAAGGTCAGGTCGGGGCGCGCGTGGGCCAGCTGCGCGCGACGGCGCACCGACCCGGTGCCGACCCGCGCCCCGGGCGCCAGGTCGGCGAGGCGCGCCCCCACGAGGGCGTCGCGCGGGTCGCCCCGCTCGGGCACGGCCGCCAGGGTCAGGCCGGGTGCGGTCTGCGACGGGAGGTCCTTGGCCGAGTGCACGGCGAAGTCGGCGTCGCCCGCGAGCACCGCCTCCTGGACCTCCTTGACGAACACCCCGGTGCCGCCGATCGTGTGGATGGGGACGTCGGTGCGCCGGTCGCCGGTGGTCGTCACGACCACGACGTCGACGTCGAGTCCGAGGCGCGCCACGACGGCGTCGGTCTGGTGGCGGGCCAGGTCGCTGCCACGCGTGGCGACGCGCAGGCGCGGCGACATCAGTCGTCGGGGTCGTCGTCGGTGAGTGCGAACAGCTCGGCGAGCGCGTCGGCGTAGGTCTCGCCGCGGGCGGAGCCGGCGGCGTCCTTGAGCCGGACCGTCGGGTCGTGGAGCAGCTTGTTGACGAGTGCCCGCGTGACGGCGTCGACGACGTCACGTGCTGCCGGATCGTCGCCGATGCGGTTCCGGTGGCGGTCGACCTCGGCGACGCGCAACTCCTCGGCCCGGGCGCGCAGGGCGCTGATGAGCGGCGCGACCTCACGGGCCGAGCGCTCCGTGCGGTAGCGGTCGATCTCGGTGGCGATCATCTCGCGGACCCGACCGACCTCGGCCCGCCGCTGCTGCAGCGACTGCTCGCCCAGGGCGCGCAGGGCGTCGATGTCGAGGAGGGTCACGCCGAAGATCTGGCCGACCCCGGGGTCGACGTTGCGCGGCACGGCGACGTCGATGACGAGCATCGCCCGGTTGTCGCGGGCCCGCATGACCGATTCGATCGCCGCGCGCTCGACCAGGACCTCGTCGGCACCGGTGCACGACAGCAGGACGTCGGCCCGGACCATGACGTCGGCGATCTGCTCGAGCCCGATGGCCCGGCCGCCGACCCGCTCGGCCAACGTCGCGGCGCGCTCGGTGGTCCGGTTGGCGACGACGATCTCGCCCACGCCCGCACCGGCGAGCGCGACGGCGGTCTGCTCGCCCATCTCGCCGGCGCCGAGCACCAGGACGCGGCGCCCCTCGAGGGTGCCGAGCGTCTCGCCGGCCAGGGTGACCGCGGCCGACGACACCGACACGGCGTGCCGACCGATGGCGGTCTCGGTCCGGGCGCGCTTGCCGACCTCGACCGCCTGGCGGAAGGTCCGGGAGAGGAGCGATCCGGCGGTGCCCTCGACCTCGGCCACCTGCCACGCCTCGCGGACCTGGCCGAGGATCTCGTGCTCCCCGATGATCATCGAGTCGAGGCCGGCGCTCACCGCGAACAGGTGCGCGACCGCGGCGTCGTCGTGGTACGTGTAGAGGAGATCGGCGAGGGCGTCGGGGTCGATGCCCCCCACCTCGGCCAGGAAGTGGCGGGCGTCGTCGATGCCGGGGTGGAACAGCGTCGCCCGGGCGTAGATCTCGGTGCGGTTGCAGGTGGACAGCAGGACGGCCTCGGCGAGGTGCTCGCGCGAGACCAGCCCGTGGAGGGCCTTGGGCAGCGCCTGGCCGGAGACGGCGACCCGCTCGAGCAGCTCGACCGGGGCGTTCCGGTGGTTCAGGCCGACGACGACGAGAGACACGCCTGGAGAAGCTCCTTGGCCGCGGCCCGCTGGCCGGAACGGATCAGATCGAGGATGCCGGAATCGAAGGCCCGCTGCCAATCGGCGTCCTCGGTGGGGCGACCTTCGGCCCGGAGGGCCTCACGGGCCTCCGAGCACAGGTCGACCAGGTCGGCCCACTCCGGACCGAGGGCGTCGGCGGCCCGGTCACGCAGCCAGGCGGCCAGGGCCGGGCTCCGGCCCCCGGTGCCGACCGTCACGACGAGATCGCCCCGGCGGACCTCGGGGGTCCGGGTGAACGTGCACAGGGCGGCGTCGTCGGCGGCGTTGACCCAGATCCTGCGATCGGCGGCCGCCTCGGCGACCGCCCGGTCGACGCCGGCGTCGGCGGTGGCGGCGGTGGCCAGCCAGGCACCGTCGAGATCGGCCGGGGTGAACGGGCGCTCCTCGAGCGTGAGGAGACCCTGGGTGGCCCACTCCCGGATGCGGGGCCCGGGTTCGGGGGCGACGACGAGCACGTCGGCCCCGGCGGTGAGCAGGGCCTCGACCTTGCGGGCGGCGATCCGGCCGGCACCCACGACCACGCACCGGCGACCGGCCACGGCCAGGTTGACGGCGTACCCGCCGACGGCGGCCCGACCGGACGGGGCTGCGGCGGCGGCGGGGGCGGTCCCGGGCTCCACGGCGTCAGGCTAGACGGGCCCGGGGCGTAGCCTCCCGGGCCGTGGTCTTCGCCCTCGCCGCCGCCGCCGCCGTGCTGGCCTGTCTGTTCGCGATGGCCACCGGGCAGCGGGCCGCCGCCGGGCGCGGTCCGCACCAGGCGGCCTGGACGGTGGCGCTGGTGTGGTTCGCCGTGGCGTCCGTGGCCCTGGCCATCGGCACCTCCACCGGCTGGGACCCCGGGACCTACCGGGTCTTCTACACGGCGGGCGCGATCTGCAGCGTCCCGTGGCTCGCGCTCGGGACGGTGTTCCTGCTGTTGGGTGGGCGGGTGGGCCGGGCGGTGCGGGCGGGGCTGCTCGTCTTCACCGGTCTCGCGGTGGGCGTGGTGTTCTCGGCCCCGTTGCGGTCGCTGTCGGGGACGACGGTGCCGGTCGGACGTGACGTCTTCACCGGTGCGGGCCCGCGGGTCCTCGCCGCCGTGGGCAGCGGGGTGGGCGCGACCGTGGTCCTGGTCGGGGCCCTGGTGTCGCTGGTGCGGCTCCTCGCCGGCTCGGCGCCCGGTCGGGGTCGGCTCGCGGCGGCCAACGCCTTGGTGGCGCTCGGCACGCTCGTGCTCTCGAGCGGCGGGCTGGTGCAGGGGTTCCTCGGCCACGACGAGGCGTTCGCCGCCAGCCTGGCCCTGGGGATCGCCGTGATCTACGCGGGGTTCCTGGTCGCCGACCGCACCCCCCGCCCCCGGGCCTGATCCGATTCGGTCGTCGCGACCGACCTCGTTGTTTGGACGTTTCCGGGGCCTCTGGCCCCCGGAAACGTCCAAACAACGAACTTGGAGTGGTCGACCGGGTCGAGTCGAGTCGAGACGCCTCAGGGGCCGAGGTGCAGGACGAACTGGGCGAGGGCGGCGGCCAGGATCAGCACCAGCAGCGCCACGATGGCGATCGTCGTCGGTTGGCGCACGGGCGGGGCTCCGGTTCGGGGTCGGACGGGTCGGTGACCGACGGGGTCAGTCGGGCAGGACCAGGCGCACGGCGTCGCCGTAGGCCAGGCCGAGTTCGGTGGCCGCCGACCGCCGGTCGAGCGCGAGGGAGCAGAGCCCGTAGGAGTCGACCACCAGCACGAGCTCCGACGGCTTGGCGTCGGCGTAGGTGTGCACCCACCGGGCGCTGCGCACGTCGTCGCCGACGTGGACCTCGACGCGCCCGCCGGGGCGGACCCGGGCCGGGTCGAGCTCGTCGGGCCCGACGTTGAGCTGGGCGTTGCCGAACCGGTCGATCCACCAGACGTTGGCCTCGAGCGCGCCGTCGTCGCCGATCTGCGACTGCGGGAGGATCCCCGGGACGAGCCCGGCCGGGTCGACCGGCGTGCCGAGCTCCTCGAGGGGCACCCCGGCGGCGTGGTGGGCGAGGGCGGGGGCGAGCACGTCGCGCCCGGCGAAGGTGGCCCCGTGCTGGTGCAGGTGGTACTCGGTCCGATCGAGCGAGAACACCCGGCGGGCGCCGTCGAGCATGCCCACGGCGGCGGCCAGGAGGCCGTTGTCGGGACCGAAGAAGGTGGCCTGCTCGCACTCGACCGCGATCAGGCGGCGCTCCGTCCCGACCCCGGGGTCGACGACCGCCAGCACCAGGGCGCCCTCGGGGAGGTACTGGACGGAGCGCACCAGGGCCAACGCCGCCGGCGCCACGTCGTGGGGCGGGAGGTCGTGGACCAGGTCGACCACGTGGGCGTCCGGCGCGAATGCCGCGATCACCCCTTTGCAGACACCGACGAACTCGTCGCCGTGCCCGTAGTCGGACAGGAAGGCGACGAACGGTCGGGCGGCGGCCCCGCCCACCGGCTCAGCCGGCCTGGGTGTAGCGGGACGCCAGGTAGGCGTCGACGTCGGCGTCGCTCACCCGGAACGAGCGTCCGACCCGTACCGCCGGCAGGTCGCCGGCCTTGATGAGGCGGTACACCGTCATCGACGACACCCGCATGAGATCGGCCACTTCCTGAACCGTCAGGAACCTGGCCTTCGAGAACTGCGCACCGGACACGACGAAACCTCCCACTCCGCTGGGGTCGACGAGCGTAGGGGGAAGTGAC
>JAFMJM010000211.1 GCA_017853455.1 Acidimicrobiia bacterium
AGCTTCTCGATCCGCTCGCGGGCGGTCAGCTTGCCGCGGGCGTGCTGGCGCTCGACCGCCGCCGGGCTCCCGGCGTGCCGGGCCTCCTCGCGCAGGGCTGCGAGCTGCTCGAGCCGCTCCTCGATGGGATGGACGGACGGAGTCGGGTTGGTCGCCACGGGGGCAGCGTAGTGCTGCCCCCTCACCCGGTCCGGGGTCGTCGGGCCGGTCGGGCCGGGCTCAGCCGAGCCAGCGCAGCCAGCGGGCGTGGGGGTGACCGAGCGCCATCGCCCGGTCGGTCACGGCGCCCGACCGCCAGCGCCGCAGGCCCAGCACGGTGGGAGTGGCGTCGGCCGCGGCGAGGACGTCGGGGGCGACCGGCGGCACCCAGGGTGTCATCCGGGGGTCCTCGTAGGTCACGAGCGCCAGGTCACGGGCGGCGCCGATGCCGTCGAGGGCGGCGGCGATCGCGGCACGACCGTCGGCGGGGACGTACGCCAGCGCCCACGTGGCCACCACGACCGGGAGCACGTCGGCGGGGAGACCGGCCACCAGTGGTGCCAGGTCGGTGACGGCGTCGCCGCGGACCAACGCCGGCGGATCGACGGCCGCGACCCCGAGGGCGGCGGCGAGGGCCTCGGGGCGGTCGGGCACCCCCGGCCAGAGGCAGGCCCGCAGCCAGCGGGCCCGGAGCGGATCGGTGACGTCGATCGGCGCCGGGTCGATGCCGGTCCGCGAGGCGATCGGCGGGACGACCACGGGGAACGGCGGCGAGTCCGGTCCCTCGAGAACGCTGCGCAGGCGCACGGGCGAGTCGGTCGGACCGACGGCCGCGACCACTTCGCCGTCGCGGAGGTACTCCACCCGGTAGCGGTCGAGCAGCAGGTTGAGCCCCCCGCTCGGTCCGATCTCCACCAGCGCCACCGGTCGGTCGTCACCGTCGGCGGCCGCGGCCAGCGCCGGGACGAGCGCCGCCGACCGTCCGACCTCGTTGGTCTGGACGGCACCGGTCGCGAGGTGCGCGGCGATCTCGTCGGCCGCCTCGTCGACCAGGGCCCGGAACGCCGGCCACGGATCGGCGTCGGACTCCCCGCGGTAGATCGCGGCGAGGGCCGAGTCGGGTCGGGCGAGCACGGCGTCGTGGGTGGCGGCCAGGAAGAGCACCGGGTTGCGGCCCCGCCGGGCACCGGGCGCGACGTGGTCGGCCACGAACGCCAGCACGACCGGGTCGTCGGCGACCGCGCGCGCCACCCGGTCGTAGATCGGGCAATAGTCGTGGAAGTCGGAGTCGGCGAGGGCGACGAACAGCCCGCGCAGCTCGTCGACCGGATCGACCGCGTCGACCGGATCGACCGCGTCGGAGCCGGACGCCGCGGTGATCGGGGTTACTCCTGGACGAGTTCGATCAGCGTGCCGAACGCGGTCTTTGGGTGCACGAACGCGACCGTCGTGCCCCGGCTCCCCGGGCGCGGCGCCTCGTCGATGACCATGTGGCCGGCCGCCTTGACGCGCTCCAACGCCACGGCGCAGTCGCTGACGCGGTACCCGACGTGGTGGATGCCCTCGCCGCGCTTCTCCATCCACTTCGCGACCGGCGAGTCGTCACGGGTCGGGGTGAGGAGCTGCACGTACGACTCGGCGACCTTGAGGAGCGCCTCCTCGACGCCGTCGCGCTCGACCACCTCGCGGTGCTCGACCTCGACGCCGTAGGTGTCCTGGTAATAGGCGACCGCGCCGTCGAGGTCGCGAACGGCGATCGCGACGTGGTCGATCTCGGTGAACACGGGCTCCGACATGGGGTCTCCTCGGCTCAGCCGCCGTACCGGCGGAACAGGGTGATCTCGGGCAGCAGTCGCTCGCGCGTCTCGGGGTCGGTCACGCCGAGCCCCTCCTCGGGCGCGAGCACCAGCACGCCCAACTTGCCCTCGTGCAGGTTGTTGTGGACCTGGTACGCCGCGTCGCCGGCCTGCTCGAACGGGAACACCGCCGAGAGGGTCGGGTGGATCTTGCCCTCGCACACCAGGCGGTTGGCCTCCCAGGCCTCGCGGTAGTTCGCGAAGTGGCAGCCCTTGAGCGTCTTCTGGTTCATCCAGAGGTAGCGGTTGTCGAACTCGAGCATGAAGCCGCTCGTGGCGGCGCAGGTGATGATCTGCCCGCCGCGCGCGCACACGAACACCGACGCCCCCATGGTGGAGCGGCCCGGGTGCTCGAACACGATCTCTGGGTCGATCCCCACCAGCTCGCGGATCTTCTTGCCGAAGCGCCGCCACTCGGCCGGGTCCTGGGTCGTGTCGTCGGACCAGAAGCGGTAGCCCTCGGCCTTGCGGTCGATGACGTGCTCGACGCCCATCTCGTGCAGCAGCGCCGCCCGCTCGGGCGACGACACCACCGCAACCGGGGTTCCCCCGCCGTTGAGCACGTACTGGCAGGCGTACGCCCCGATGCCACCGCTCGCACCCCAGATCAGGACGGTCTGGCCCTGGGTCATCTGGGCGCCGTTGGGGCTCACCAGCATCCGGTAGCTGGTCGAGTTGGTGAGGGCGTTGACCGCCGCCTCCTCCCAGGTGAGGTGGGCGGGCTTGGGCATCAGCTGGTTGGCCTTGACGACCGTGATCTCGCCGAGGCCGCCGAAGTTGGTCTCGTAGCCCCAGATCCGCTGGTTGGACGCCAGCATGGAGTCGTCGTGGGCGGTCGGGTCCTGGTCGTCGACGTGGTTGCAGTGCACCGTGACGGCGTCACCGGGCTTCCAGTTGCGCACCGCCGACCCGACCCGCAGCACCACGCCGGCGGCGTCGGAGCCGACCACGTGGAACGGCTGGTCGTGGCGGGCCCCCCACACGCTCTCCTTGCCCAGGCGCTTCAGGAAGCCGAACGTCGACACCGGCTCGAAGATCGACGTCCACACCGTGTTGAAGTTGACCGACGACGCCATCACCGCGACGTACGCCTCGTCGGGGGCCAGCTCGGGGAGCGGCACCTCGTCGATGTGGAGGCTGCGGCGCGGGTCCTTGTCGGCCGACGGCACCCCCGCCCACATCTCCTGCTCGTCGGCCCGGGTCACCGCCGCGCGGTAGGACGCCGGGAGGGGCAGGGCGGCGACGTCGGCGCCGGGCGCCCCGTCGAGGACCGCCTGCCGGATCGCCACCAGTTCGGATGCCGTCGTCATGGTGGGCAACCTACCCGAGGGCGCCGGGGCCTCCACCCGCCCGGCGCGCCCGGTTCCCCGGGTCGGGTCGACCCGGACCGGTGCCGACCCGGACCGACGCCGGGCGGTCGCACTATCCTCCGCACTCCTCTTCCGAACGCCGTCGGCGGTGTCGCCGCCCGCGCCCACCCAGACTCCTGGAGGACCGATGCCCGGTTCCGTGATCGTCTCGACCGCCCGCACCCCGATCGGCAAGCTGTCCGGCGCGCTCGCCGGCTTCAGCGCCATCGACCTCGGCGCGGTCGCGATCGAGGGCGCGCTGCGCAACGGCGGCGTCGGTGCCGAACAGGTCGACTACGTCGTGATGGGTCAGGTGCTCCAGGCCGGCGCCGGGCAGATCACCGCCCGGCAGGCCGCGGTCAAGGCCGGCGTGCCGATGACCGTTCCCGCCATCACCATCAACAAGGTGTGCCTCTCGGGCATCAACGCCCTCTACCTCGCCGACCAGATGGTCCAGGCGGGTGACGCCGAGGTCGTGGTCGCCGGCGGCATGGAGTCGATGACCAACGCTCCCTACATCCTGCCGAAGGCCCGCGGTGGCTACCGCATGGGCAACGGCGAGATCCTCGACGCCCTCATCCAGGACGGCCTGTGGTGCGCCTTCGACGCCGTGCACATGGGCTCGGGCACCGAGCGCTACTGCGGCTCGTTCGGCGGCATCACCCGCGAGGCCCAGGACCAGCTGGCGGCCGACAGCCACGCCCGCGCCGCCGCCGCGCAGGCCGCCGGGAAGTTCGCCGAGGAGATCGTCCCGATCAGCATCCCGCAGCGCAAGGGCGACCCGAAGGTGATCGACACCGACGAGGGTGTGCGCGCCGAGACCACCACCGACAGCCTCGGTGGACTGCGGCCCGCCTTCGAGTCCGACGGCACCATCACCGCCGGCAACGCGTCGCAGATCTCCGACGGCGCCGCCGCAGTCGTCGTCACCAGCCGTGAGAAGGCGGCCGAGCTCGGCCTCACCCCGATCGCCGAGCTGGTGTCGTTCGGCATGGTCGCCGGCCCCGACACCTCGCTGCTCACGCAACCGTCGCGGGCGATCAAGCGGGCACTCGAGCCGATCGACGGCAAGGTCTCCGACCTCGACCTGTTCGAGCTCAACGAGGCGTTCGCCGCGGTGGGCCTCGCCTCGATGCGCGACCTCGGCATCTCGTCCGACATCGTCAACGTCAACGGTGGCGCCATCGCCCTCGGCCACCCGATCGGCATGTCGGGCACCCGGGTCGTCTCGACCCTGATCCACGAGCTGCGGCGGCGCGGTGGCGGCATGGGCGCCGCGGCGCTGTGCGGCGGCGGCGGGCAGGGCGACGCGGCCATCGTCCGGGCGCTCTGACC
>JAFMJM010000212.1 GCA_017853455.1 Acidimicrobiia bacterium
CCCACGTCGTTGCGGGGCAGGGCGTCGACGGCCACGAACCGGGCGGGCACGGCGTAGGGAGCGAGGTGCTCCCGACACCGCGACGCCAGGGCGTCGGGGTCGAGGGTCGCGCCCGGCGCCACGACGACCCACGCCCACGGGACCTCGCCGAGCCGACGGTCGGGCACCCCGGCGACGCAGACGTCGGCGACGGCCGGGTCGGCCCGCAGGACCTCCTCGACGTCGCCCGGGTAGACCTTGAGCCCGCCCCGGTTGATGGCGTCGGAGACCCGACCGTCGATCCAGAGGAAGCCGTCGGCGTCGAAGTGGCCGATGTCGCCGGTGCGGAGGAACCCCTGCTCGTCGAGGCGGGTGTCGAGCTCGAGGGTGTCGGAGGCGTACCCGCGCATCACGAACGGCGACCGGGCCCAGATCTCACCGGGCTCGTCGACGGCGGCGTCGGTGCCGTCGGGGCCCACGATCCGCACCGCGATGCCGTCGTGGGGTCGCCCCACCGATCCGAGCTTGGCGTCGCCGAACTCACGGGTGTCGGAGGCGTTCCAGCCGACGATCTCGCCACCGAGCTCGGTCTGGCCGTAGGAGTTGAGGACGGTCACGCCGAACCGGTCGCGGAACCGCCGGGCCTCGCTCGGCGAGAGCGGTGCCGTGCCGCTGCGCACGAAGCGCAGGGGCTCGAGCGAGCCGACGCCCGGGTCGTCGGTGAGCATCGTGATCATCGGCGGCGCCAGGACGGCCGACTTCAGTCCGAAGGTGCGGACCGCCGCCGCGAACTCGGTCGTCGAGAACGGGTGCAGCAGGATCACCGCCGCACCGAGCTGGGTGCCGAAGACCGTGTTGTAGATCCCGCCCCACAACGCCAACGGCATCGGCACCAGGTTGGGCATCGGCACGCGGTCGGGGTCGTCGGCACCGCTGCGCCCACCCCGGATCTTGTCGAGGGCCGAACGCACCGACGCCAGCACGTTGGCGTGGTCGAGCAGGACCCGCTTCGGCGGGCCGGTGGTGCCCGAGGTGGTCATGACCAGCGCCACGCCGTCGTCGTAGACCCGGGGCTCCCCGGTGCGGGCGGCGACCAACGGCACCAGCGAGTCGGGATCGTTCGACGGCCGCACCACGACCGACGGCCGCACGTCGGCGATCAGCCGCTCCAACTCGGGCTCGGGCAGGCGCGGGTTCAGCGGTGCGCACACCGCGCCGGCCCGCCACACGCCGAACAGCATGACGACCCCCACGGGCGACGACGGCACGAGGGCGCTGACCGCGGTGCCCGGCACCACGCCGGCCCGGCGGAGCCGCTCGGCGAGGTCGTCGGCCGCCTCGGCGATCTCGGCGCGGGTCCACGAGCGGTCGTGCCAGTGGACGAGGGCCCGGTCGCGGTGCGGGTCGGCCGCCGGCGCGGGAAGGAGGTCGGAGAGGTGGTCCATGGCGCTTCCGGTCGGGTGATCAGCGGATGATGGAGGCGAGGCCCCACACGAACACGATCAGGCCCAGCACCAGGAATCCCACCGAGCGGCCCACGGGCGCCTGGTCGAGCTTCCCGGTGGAGGCCCGGACCTGCTTGCGGACCGGGCTGCCGGGCCGCGACCGCACGACCGCTTCCCGGGCCGCCCGGCGCCGGTCGGCCCCCCGGCGGGCCAGGGCGTAGGCGTTCGCGAGGAACAGCGCAGCGCCCAGCGCCGTGACGAGCTCGAGCAGGACGTCGCCGTAGAAGTCCACGGCGGCATCGTAGGGCTGGGCCCGTCACCGGGCCCGGTCGGACCGGGAGCCTCAGGCGCCCGGCTGCCACACCATCAGCACGATGCCGACGACCGTGAGGAGGGCCAGAACGCCCGTCCCGACGGCCAGCCGCTGGGCCAGCGCCGCCACCCCGGCGGGCGGGGCGCCCGGTCCGGCGCCGTCGAGGGCGGCGAGCAGCTTGCGGCCCGACGCCAGCACCATCCCGTGCAGCACGCCCATCACCACGACCCACACGACCAGCGACAGCCAGATCCAGGTCTGCGAGAACTCGAAGACCTTGTCGCTCATGCCGACCAGGGCGAAGCCGAAGACCGGGATGGCGAGCACGAACCAGCCCGCCAGCTTCGTCATGCGGACCTGGGTCTCGACCAGCAGCCGGACCCCGGGGCCCGGGTTGCGCCGGGCCTGGGCGGCGAACACGGCGCCGAGGCTCACCGTCCCGAGCCCGACCACGACGGTGACGAGGTGCAGGACGAGGACGATGTTGAATCCGGTGCTGTCGATCACGGCCATGGGCATGGCGCTCCCTTCACGGTGTGCCCGCATCGTAGGGCACCACCGTGCGACCGGAGGCGACGGCGCGTGCTACACCGACGACGTGCGGCTCCTCGTCACCCACTGCTCGGTCAGTTACGAAGGTCGGCTCGGGTCCCGGCTCGAGCCGGCGCTGCGCCTGATCGTGTTCAAGGCCGACGGGTCGGTCGCGATCCACTGCGACGCCAAGGCCTACAAGCCCCTCAACTGGATGAACCCGCCGTGCACCGTCACCGAGCGTGACGGGACGATCACGGTCGAGAACCCGAAGGGCGAACGGCTCGTCATCGACCTCCACGAGGTGGTCTCCGACCAGGCGTTCGAGCTCGGCGACGATCCGGGTCTCGCCAAGGACGGCGTCGAGGCCGAGCTCCAGGTGCTCATCGCCGCCCGGGTGGACGCGCTGGAGGAGGGGTTCCGCCTGGTGCGGCGGGAGTTCCCGACCGACGTCGGACCGGTCGACCTGCTGTGCCGCGACGCCGAGGGCCGTGCGGTGGCGGTCGAGATCAAGCGCATCGGTGAGATCGCCGGGGTCGACCAGCTGCTGCGCTACCAGGAGCGGCTCGACCTCGACGCCGGCCTGGCGCCGACGCGCGGGATGTTCGTGGCCACCCGCATCAAGCCCCAGGCGCGCGTCTACGCCGAGAGTCGGGGCATCGCGTGCGTCGAGGTCGACCTCGACGAGCTGCGCGGCAACGCCCCCGACGACCTCCGGTTGTTCTGACCCGCCGGGGTTCGTCGACGGGTCAGGCGCCCGCCGGAAGCGGCACCGTCACGGTGTCGCGCCCCGACCGGAACAGGGTTCCCGGGCGGGCACCCGTCCCGACGCCGTCACGCACGGTCTCGACGCCGTTGACGAACACGTGGGCCACGCCGGTCGAGTCGGCCACCAGGCGGGCGTTGCCGCCCGGGAGGTCGGGCGTCATGTAGAGGGGACCGGCCCCGACGGTGTCGGGGTCGAACACGAACAGGTCGGCGTGCGCGCCCTCGACGATCCGACCGCGGTCGACCAGCCCGAACAGGTCGGCCGGTGCCGAGGTGAGCAGGCGGATCGCCGTCTCCATCGACACCAGCTTCCGGCCCCGGATGCAGTCGGCGAGCCACTTCGTGGGATACGGCGCGCCCGACATGCGGTCGAGGTGGGCGCCGGCGTCGGAGCCGCCGATCAGGACCCGGGGGTCCTCCCACAGTTCGGCCCGCAGGGTCCAACTCGCCTCGTCGTCGTCGCTCTGCGACGGCCACAGCACCGTCCGGAGGTCGTCGGCGATCACGACGTCGAGCAGGGCGTCGAAGTCGCTGATGCCGCGCTCGGCCGCGATGTCGGAGACGAGCCGCCCCGACAAGCCGGCATTTTCGGGCGAGAAGGTGTCTCCGATGAGGTAGCCACCCCACCCCGACAACCGCCGGACCACTCCGGCCTCGGGCGACTTCGCCCGCTCGTCGAGCGTGCGCCGGACCTCGGGGTCGCGAAGCTGCTCGATCCGCTCGGGGATCGGCCGGTCGAGGACCTCGCGCCAGCCAGGGAGCAACCACAAGGCGCAGAACGTGGCGAAGTTCATGTTCATGCCGGCGAGGGTCGGCATGGTGAGCGCCACCACCCGGCCACCGAGCTCCGCCGCCCGGTCGCTCGGACGCAGCTGCTGGGCGATCTTGTCGGGGTCACGGCTGTCGACGGTGAGCACGTTCCAGTTGAGCGGTCGACCGGCCCGCACGCTCATCTGCGCCATGCGCTCGACCTCGGCGTCGGTGAAGCCCTGGAGGCAGCCGTCGGTGATGTACTCGAGCGTCGTGCCGGGGTGCTCCCGGACCACGTCGCACAGTGCGAACAGCTCGTCGTCGGTGGCGTGCCGTGACGGCACGGGGGCGCCGTCACCATCGTCGTGGGTGTACGACTGCGACGACGAGAAGCCCAGGGCGCCCGCGGCGAGCGAGTCCGAGAGCACCTTCCGCATCCGGTCGAGCTGCTCCGGGGTGGGCTGGCCCCCCACCGCGTCGGCACCCATCACGAGGCGGCGCACGGCGCAGTGCCCCACCAGGAATCCGGCGTTGACCCCCAGGTTGCCGTCGATGAGCGCCAGGTAGTCGGCGAACGAGTTCCAGGTCCAGTCGAGCCCGTCCTCGAGGGCGCCGAGGGGCATCCCCTCGACCCGGGCCATCATCCGCCGCAGGTAGTCGGCGTCGGCGGGCTCGAGCGGCGCGAGGGTGAACCCGCAGTTGCCGGCGATGACCGTCGTCACGCCGTGCACG
>JAFMJM010000213.1 GCA_017853455.1 Acidimicrobiia bacterium
CAACGAGGGCTTCTCGGGCGGCGAGCGCAAGAAGAACGAGATCCTCCAGATGGCGTTGCTCGAGCCCGACTTCGCCGTGCTCGACGAGACCGACTCCGGGCTCGACATCGACGCCCTCGTCGACGTCGCCCGCGGCATCGCCGAGGTGCGGGCCGCCCGGCCGGAGCTCGGGATCCTCGTGATCACCCACTACCAGCGCATCCTCGACCACCTGCCCCCCGACCACGTGCACGTGCTGGTCGACGGCCGCATCGTCGCCGAGGGTGGCCCCGAGCTCGCCCGCGCCGTCGAGGAGCACGGGTTCGACGCCTACCGCAGCGAGGCCGCGGCGTGAGCCTCGACGTCGCGGCGATCCGCGCCGACTTCCCCATCCTGGAGCGCCGGATCGGCGACCACCGCCTCGTCTACCTCGACTCCGCGTCGTCGGCCCAGAAGCCCCAGGTCGTCCTCGACGCGATGGACCGCCTCTACGCCACCTCCTACGCCAACGTGCACCGGGGCGTCTACGCCATCGCCGAGGAGGCCACCGCCGAGTTCGAGGCCGCCCGGGCCAAGGTCGCCCGCTTCGTCGGCGCCCCCGAGGCCCGCGAGGTCGTCTTCACCCGCAACGCCACCGAGGCGATCAACCTCGTCGCCCACACCTGGGCCCGGGCCAACCTCGGGGCCGGCGACGTCGTCGTGCTCTCCCACCTCGAGCACCACGCCAACGTCGTCCCGTGGCACCAGCTCGCCGCCGAGCGCGGGATCGAGCTGCGGTGGATCCCGCTGACCGACGACCACCGCCTCGACCTGACCGGCCTCGACGCCCTCCTCGACGGCGCGGCGCTGCTGTCGGTGACCGCCATGTCCAACGTCACCGGCACGATCGTCGACGTCCCCGCCCTGGCCGCGGCGGCCCACGCCGCCGGCGCCCGGGTGCTGGTCGACGCCTGCCAGTCGGTGGCCCAGGTGCCCGTCGACGTCACAGCATGGGACGCCGACTTCGTGGCGTTCTCGTCGCACAAGATCTACGGCCCGGCGGGCATCGGCGCGCTGTGGGCCCGGGCCGAGCTGCTCGAGGCCATGCCGCCGTTCCTCGGCGGCGGCGAGATGATCCGCGACGTCACCACCGAGGGCTTCACCACCAACGACATCCCCTGGAAGTTCGAGGCGGGCACCCCCGCCATCGCCGAGGCGGTGGGCATGGGCGCCGCGGTCGACTACCTCACGGCCATCGGCATGGACGCCGTCCGGGCCCACGAACGCGACCTCACCGCCTACGCCCTCGCGGCACTCCGCGACCGCTTCGGCGACCGACTGCGGATCTTCGGCCCCCCCGACGCCGACGACCGCGGCGGGGTCGTCTCGTTCCTCTTCGACGACATCCACGCCCACGACGTGTCGCAGGTGGTCGACGAGGTCGGTGTCTGCGTGCGCGCCGGTCACCACTGCGCCAAGCCGCTGATGCGGATCCTCGGCGTGCCGGCCACCAGCCGGGCGTCGTTCGGCGTCTACAACGACCGCGACGACGTCGACGTGCTCGTCGAGGCCCTCGGCCGGGCCGAGGCCTTCTTCGCCCTCTGACCCCCGAACGCTCAGGAGCCACCCCATGACCGGGCTGCAGGACCTCTACCGGGAGATCATCCTCGACCACTACCGGGCCCCCCGCAACCGCGGCGAGCTGCCGGTCCCGCCCGCCCACAAGGTCGAGGGGTTCAACCCGCTCTGCGGCGACGAGGTGGTGCTCTACCTCGAGGTCGAGGGTGGCGTCGTGACCGACGTGCGCACCGGCGGCCAGGGGTGCTCGATCAGCCAGGCGTCGACGTCGATGATGAGCGCGGCGGTCAAGGGGAAGTCGGTCGACGACGCCCGCACCCTCATCCGGGCCTTCAAGGCCCTCATGTCGATCCACGAGTCGAAGCTCGAGGGCGCCGAGGGGACCGACACCACCGAGGCCGACCTGGCCGGCGTGCGGCTCGGCGACCTCGAGGCGCTCCAGGGCGTGGTGAAGTTCCCGGTGCGGATCAAGTGCGCCACCCTGGCCTGGAACGTGCTCGCCCAGGGCCTCGACGAGTCCGCCTGACGCCCCCCGGTCAGCACGGGTCGGCCCCGGTCGACCCACCCGGGGATCCCCCGACGGAAAATGTGCCACGGGAACGTCCCAGGCCCGCGATACGTTGATCGGTACGACCCACCCGAACGGTCCGGTCCCCGGACCCGAGCACGGCAGGGAGGTACCCCGATGGACGAGCAGGCGCTCACCCTCAGGATCGACGAGGCACTGCGGGAGTTCACCGCGCGCGAGCTGGTCGCAGGGGCCGAGGTCGTCGACTTCCTCCTCGACCTCCGGCTGATGCTCCTGGCGGCCGAGGAGCCCCAGCCCGCCGCGACCTGATCCGGCCCGTCGCCCGTCGCAGCCCGCGACCGCCGACGGAAACCCGCCAGGCTCCGTCGGTAGGCTGGGCCCATGAGCGACGACCCGACGCCGACCCCTCCGACGCCGTCCCCGTCCGCCCCCCGGACCACTCGCAAGGCCGCGCGCGCCGAATCCGGCCAGAAGCGCCAGCGTCTGCTGCTCGGCGGCGGCATCGCGGTGGCCGTCGCGATCATCGTGGCCGGCGTGCTCCTCCTCGGCGGTGGATCCTCCACCACGGTCGCCAAGGCCGGACCGGCCCGCACGACGACCACCACGCTGCCGGCGACGACCACCACGACCCTGCCGCCCGACGCCGTCATCGCCACCACCAAGGTCCCCCAGTTGCAGGTCTACGACGCTCCCGACTCCACCCGGGTGGTCACGACCTTCTCCGAGAAGACCGAGTACAAGCAGCCCCGCACGCTCCTCGTCACCGAGCAGCAGGGCGACTGGGTCAAGGCGCTGCTCCCCATGCGGCCCAACCAGTCGACGGGCTGGGTGCGCAAGGCCGACGTCACCCTCACCCAGACGCCCTACGAGATCCGGGTCAGCCTCGCCGACCACAAGATGACCCTCTTCAAGGCTGGTCAGGAGGTCCTGTCCGTCCCGGTGGCGGTCGGTACCGACCGGACCCCGACCCCCGTGGGCACGTACTACGTGACCGACCCCGTCGATCTCCGCAACCGTCCGGGTGGCGCCTACGGCGCGTTCGCCCTCGGCCTGTCGGGCTACAGCGAGGTCCTGTTCGAGTTCAACGGGGGCCCCGGGCAGATCGCCATCCACGGCACCAACCAGCCCGAGCTGATCGGTCAGAACGTCTCCAACGGATGCATCCGCACCGACAACGACACGATCGTCCAGATCGCCACCCAGGTGCCGCTCGGCACCCCGGTCATCATCACCTGACCCGGGGTCCGGCGCGTCCGTCCTAGGCTCGGCTCCATGACCGACGACGCCACGCTCCTGTCCGGCCGCTCGTTCCTCGAGGGACCCCGGTGGCACGACGGTGCGCTGTGGTGCTCCGACATGCACGGCGACCGGGTGCTGCGCGTCGAGGTCGACGGCACCGTCACCGAGGTGGTCGAGGTCGACCACCCGTCGGGCCTCGGCTGGCTCCCCGACGGCTCGCTGCTCGTGGTGTCGATGGCGGCCCGGCACGTGCTGCGCTTCGACGGAACCGCGCTCACGCTCCACGCCGACCTCAGCCCGTTGGCCGCGCACGAGATCAACGACATGGTCGTCGACGCCCGCGGTCACGCCTTCGTCGGCCAGTTCGGCTACGACATGCACGGCGGCGCCGCGCCGGCGCCGTCGGCCCTGCTGCGCGTCGACCCCGACGGGTCGGTGCACGAGGCCGCGCCCGACCTGCGCGTCGCCAACGGCATGGTGATCACCGCCGACGGCCGCACCCTCGTCGTGGCCGAGAGCGCCGGAATGGCCCTCACGGCCTTCACCCTCGGCGCCGACGGCACCCTGACCGACCGGCGCACGTGGGCCGCGCTCCCCGACCCGCCCGACGGCATCGGCATCGACGCCCGCGACGGCGTGTGGTGTGCCGGGCCCGTCACCGACCGCTTCGTGAGGGTCGTCGAGGGCGGCGAGGTGACCGACATCGTCGACGTGCCCGGCCGGCACGCGATCGCCTGCGTGCTCGGTGGTGCCGACGGCCACACCCTGTTCATGCTGACCGCGTCCACGCTCGGCAAGCGGGCCGATTCGCAGGCGGCGATGTCCGCCGCGGTCGAGACCACCCGGGTCGACGTGCCCGGTCGGACCTGACCCCGGGCGGGACCGCTCAGAACCCGTCGGAGAAGGGGTCGGGGGCGACCGGCTTCGAGACGGTGATCTCGTCGACGCCGAGCTCGGCGGCGAGACCCTCGTAGCCCGACGCCTCGAGGCGGTCGGCCAACTCGGGGCCGCCACTCTCCACGATGCGGCCGCCCATCATCACGTGGATGCGGTCGGGCCGCAGCTCCTCGAGCAGGCGGGCGTAGTGGGTCACGGCGAGCACGCCGAGGCCCTCGGTCTCGGTCATCGCCTCGACCCGCCGGGCGACGTCGCGGAGCGCGTCGACGTCGAGGCCGGAGTCGATCTCGTCGAGGATCGCGATGTGGG
>JAFMJM010000214.1 GCA_017853455.1 Acidimicrobiia bacterium
CTCGTTGGTGGCCTTCTCGACCAGCGAGCGCATCTCGGTGTTGCCGAGCTTGGCCTTGGTCTGACCCTCGAACTGCGGGTTGCGGAGCTTGACCGAGATGATCGCCGTCAGGCCCTCGCGGATGTCCTCGCCCTGGAGGTTGTCGTCCTTCTCCTTGAGGAGGCCCTTGGCCTTGGCGTACTTGTTGACCACGTTGGTGAGGGCCTTCTTGAAGCCCTCCTCGTGCATGCCGCCCTCGGTGGTGGCGATGTTGTTGGCGAACGAGTGGATGCCCTCGTGGTAGCCGGTGTTCCACTGCATCGCGACGTCGACGTCGTAGTCCTCGCCGGTGTCCTGGAACGACACGACCCGCTTGAACAGGGGGTCCTTCGAGGCGTTGAGGTGCAGCACGAAGTCGGTGATGCCGCCGTTGAACTTGAAGGTGACCTCGGTCGCCGGGTCCTCGCGTTCGTCGCGGAAGACGATCTCGAGGCCCTTGTTGAGGAAGGCCATCTCGCGGAGGCGCTCGAGGAGGGTCTGGGCCCGGAACTCGACGTCCTCGAAGATGGTGGGGTCGGGCCAGAAGGTGACGATGGTGCCCGTCCCGGCGCCGGCCTTGCCCCGCCCCTTCTTGAGGGGCTCCTTGGTCATCTTCCCCTGGACCTTGCCGCCGTCGGCGAACTGCAGGTTGTGCTGGTTGCCGTCGCGGTGGATCTCGAGGTCGAGGCGGGTCGACAGGGCGTTGACGACCGACACGCCCACCCCGTGGAGTCCGCCGGAGATCTTGTAGCCCTCGCCGCCGAACTTGCCGCCGGCGTGGAGGACGGTCAGGACCACCTCGGCGGCCGACTTGCCCTTGTACTCCGGGTGCGGGTCGACGGGGATCCCCCGGCCGTTGTCGGTGACCCGGCAGGCGCCGTCGGGCAGGAGGGTCACGGTGATGCGGTCGCAGTGGCCCGCCATGGCCTCGTCGACGGCGTTGTCGACGACCTCGTAGACGAGGTGGTGGAGCCCCGAGAGGCCGGTGCTGCCGATGTACATGCCCGGGCGTTCACGGACGGGCTCGAGTCCCTTGAGAACCGTGATGTCCTTGGCGCTGTACGCCACGCGCACTCCTCGGTGGGCCGCCCGCCGGAACCCGGCGACGAACTGCGGAAATCTGCGAAAAACGCTGGAAAATCAACGGCTGTGGGCCGTCGGGAACCTTCCCGAGGGTACCAGGGGGGCGGGTCGGAACCGGGGCACTTCCGGGCCCGGTCGGGCGCCCGGCGGTGCGGGTCAGGACCGGGGCCGGCGGGGGTCCGGGTCGGGGTCGGGCCCCCCGAACGGACCGGTCGCTCGTTCGGCGCCGGGGGCGTCGACCGAGACCCGCAGCGCCGTGACGACCCCCGGACCGAGGAGCCGTGACGCCCGCTCGACCAGGTCGGTCTCGAGGTAGCGCAGCGGGGTCGCCCACGCCGGGGAGTCGACCCCCACGTCGAGGAGGCCGTCGCGGATGCTGCGCACCCGGCTGTGCTCCGCGATGGACTCGCCGACCAGCTCGGTCCAGGCCTCGGTCACCGCCACGAACGCCTTCGGCTCGGCCAGGCCCATCTGGCGCCCGACCATCGCGACCGCCTCGCCGATCGTGACCGGCTCGCCGGGCTCGCCCGGCATCCGCGGCCGCGACAGGCGGCGGCGGTCGGGGCGGCGGTCCGGACGCCGGTCGGCGCTCACGGTGCCCCCTCCCCGACGACCCCCGACCGGACGTACCGGTGGTCGTCGGGCACCACCGCGGCCGGGAGGGCGCTGGCGGTCGTGATCAGGGTCTGCCCCGCCGGCAGCGCCTCGGCCAGGGCGGTCGCCCGGCGGTCGTCGAGCTCGGAGAACACGTCGTCGAGGAGCAGCACCGGCGGGGTTCCGAGGGTCTCGGTGCAGATCCGGTGCCCGGCGAGGCGCAGGGCGAGGGCCAGGCTGCGTTGCTCGCCCTGCGAGGCGTGGCTGCGGGTGTCGAGCCCGTCGAGCAGGAGCCGCCACTCGTCGCGGTGGGGCCCGGCGAGGGTGACCCCCCGGTCGATCTCCCGGGGCCGCAGATCGGCCAGGACGGTGCGCAGCACGTCGACGACGGTGTCGGGGTCGACCCCGGCAGCTCCGGCCCAGTCGGCTTCGTAGCGGGCCGCGACCGGCACGGCGCGGCCGGCGAAGTGCCCGTAGGCCTCCTCGACCCCGGGCAGGAGCCGGTCGACGAGCCGCAGGCGCCCCCGGACCAGCTCCGCCCCGGCGGCGGCGAGCTGGTCGTCGAAGACGTCGAGGGTCGCGCGGGCCTCGGCGTCGCGGGCCCCGCCCTTCAGGAGGGCGTTGCGGTGCTTGAGCACCCGCTCGTAGTCGGATCGGGCGGCGTCGTACCGCGGCGCCAGGACGACGAGCAGGTCGTCGAGGAAGTCCCGGCGCTCGCCCGGCCCGCCCTTGACGAGAGCCAGGTCGTCGGGGGCGAAGATCGTCACCCGCAGCACGTCGAGCCGGTCGCGCGCCCGGCCGAGCGGGTGGCCGTTGACCAGGACCCGGTTGCGGCCCGAGGCCCGCAGCTCGGCGTCGAGGGTCTGGCGGCGCTCACCCTCGACGACCACGGCCCGCAGGATCGCCCGGTCACACCCGTGCCGCACCAGGGCGGCGTCGGGAACCCCCCGGAACGACCGCCCCAGGGCCACCCAGGCCACCGCCTCGAGGAGCGTGGTCTTGCCCGCTCCGTTGAGACCCTCGATGACCGTGGCGCCCGGGCCCAGGGTGAGGGCCAGGGTCTCGTAGCGGCGGAAGTCCGCCAGGTCGAGCGCAGCCAGGTGCACGACGCCGCGGCGTCAGGGGATCCGGACCGGCATCAGCAGGTAGACGAACCCTTCGGACGTCTCGCTGCGCAGGACCGCCGGCTTGAGCGGCTCGATCGTCTCGAGGACGACCTCCTCGCCCCCCGCCGCCTCGAGCCCCTCGAGGAGGTAGTTCGGGTTGAAGGCGACCCGCAGCTCGGTGCCGGTGAAGGTGCCGTCGACGAACTCCCGCGCCTCGCCGACGTCCTGGGCCCGGGCCGACAGCTCGACGCCGTCGGGCCCCATCTGGACGCTGATGGGCGTCTGCTCGCGGCCCTGGGTGACCAGTCGGACGCGGTTGACCGCACCGGCGAGCGCCTCGCGGGAGACCACCAGCCGGTTCGGGTAGTTGTCGGGGATGAGGTCCTTGTAGTCGGGGAACACGCCGTCGATCAGGCGCGTCGTCACGGTCACCCCGCCGATGCGGAAGGTCACGTCGCGCTCCTCGAGGACCACCTCGAGCTCGGAGTCGCCGGTGATCCGCTGGACCTCGTTGAGCGCCTTGGCGTTGACGAGGGGACGCCGGTCGGCGGCGACCTCGCCGAGACCGGCCAGGTCGCGCATCGCCAGCCGGTACGAGTCGGTCGCGACCATCCGCAGGCCGCCGTCGTGGGCGGTCAGCAGCACGCCGGTCAGGATGGGCCGGGCGTCGTCCTTGGAGGCGGCGGGCACGACCTGGCGCAGGGCGTCGGCGAACGCCGCCCCGGTGATCTTCACCCCGGACCCCTGCGGGACCGGCAACTGCGGGAAGTCGCCGGCGGGCAGGGTGCGCAGCTCGGTCGAGAATCGGCCGGCCGTGATGGCCACGTCGTCACCGACGAAGTCGACGGTGACGGTGTCGGCGTCGATCCGGGAGATGATGTCGGCGAACAGCCGGGCCGGGAGGATCGCCTCGCCGGTGCCGTCGACGGCGGCCGAGATCACGACCCGGATGATGAGCTCACGGTCGGTGCCGGTGAACTCGACCGACCCGGTACCGAGGGTGACCTTGATCCCGCTCATGGCGGCGGCCGCCCCGGGGCGGGAGGCCACGGCGCGCTGCGCCGTGCTCACGGCGTCGGCCAGTGCTGCACGCTCCGCACGGAATTTCACTGTGACCTCCCGAGCCGGTGGGCCCGCTCCGAGCCTCCCCGGCGAGTTTCCAGAGAAGAACTATTGAATGTTCGATGTTGTAGTAGGGCCTGTGGATTGTGGATGAACTGCCATTTTCCCAGGTCAGCGGCGTGTGGAGTTTCCACAGTTATCCACCGTCGTCCCCAGGTCGGTGGGGATGGTCCCCACCGGGCCCGGCGTCGTCCCCCGCGGCCCGGGGTTCATCCCCAGCAATCCACAGGGTTCTCCACCGGTCAGTACGTCGTCCCGAGCCGGATCCGGGTGATGAGCTCGTTCACCTGCTCGAAGATGATGTGGCGCTCGGTCATCTGCTGCTTGATCTTGTCCACGGCGTACATCACCGTGGTGTGGTCGCGGCCGCCGAAGGCCTCGGCGATCCGGGGGTACGAGAAGTCGGTCAGCTCGCGCATCACGTACATCCCGATCTGGCGGGCCGTGACGAGGGGTCGGCGCCGGCTCTTGCCGCACAGGTCGTCGATGGTCCAGCCGAACATCTTGGCGGTCTCGTCGAGGATCAGGTCGGAGGTGATCTCC
>JAFMJM010000215.1 GCA_017853455.1 Acidimicrobiia bacterium
CCCCGCGACTACTTCCGGTACCTGCGCGACCACGAGCCCTGCGCCTGGCACGACGAGTCCGACGGTCCCGGGTACTGGGTGCTGAGCCGATTCGACGACGTCGTGGCCGCCAACCGCGACTGGCAGCGCTACTCCAACGCCACCAAGGGGTCGTCGATCGAGGAGGCCCGCTCGGTCGAGGAGCTCGAGATCCGTCGCCGGATCTTCGTCAACCAGGACCCGCCCGACCACACCCGGCACCGCAAGCTCGTCAGCTCGGCGTTCACCCCCGGCCACGTGCGGCGGCTCGGCGACTTCGTCGAGGTGCTGTGCGATCGACTCGTCGATCGACTCGTCGACGGCGAGGTCCACGACTTCGTCACCGTCGCCGAGGAGCTGTCGTTCCAGATGGTGGCCACGCTCTTCGGGGTCCCCGACGCCGACCGCCCCGAGCTCATCGCCATCACCCGGGAGCTCGCCGACTTCCAGGACCCCGAGGTCAACCCGGCGCTCGCCCCCCGGCCCGAGGTCAGCCAGCGGATGTACGGGTACGCCTCGGCCCTGATCGACGACGTCCGGCGCGACCCCGACGCCCACACGGGGGTGGTCGCCGACCTGGTCGACGCCACCCTCGACGAGGACGGTGTGGTCCACCGCCTCTCCGACGCCGAGATCGCCGCCTTCTTCCCCGCCGTGCTGGTCGGCGGGCTCAGCACGACCGCTCACACGATGGTCGAGTTCGTGCAGGCCTGGATCGAGGACCCCGACCGCTTCGCCCCCTGGCGGGGCGGCGACTGCCCACCCCAGTTCGTCGAGGAGATGCTCCGCTGGCGCGGCCCGGTCATGTACTTCCGCCGCACGGCCACCGTCGACCACGAGGTCCACGGCCGGCACATCCGCGAAGGCGACAAGGTGCTCCTCGCCTACGTCTCGGCCAACCGCGACGAGCGCCACTTCCCCGACCCCGACGCGTTCGACCCGGGCCGCGACCCCCTCGACCACGTCGCCTTCGGGGGTGGCGGACCGCACTTCTGCATCGGGGCCCAGCTCGCCCGGCTCGACCTGCGGATCGTGTTCGGGGCGCTCCTGCGCCGGGTCGGGCGGTTCGAGCCGGCCGGCGAGCCCCGCCGGCTCCGGGCCAACCAGTTCGCCGGCTGGCTCCACCTCCCGGTGCGGGCCGAGCCGGCGTAGGCCGACCGCGCGGCGAGCGGGTCAGCTCCCGGGCCGGTCGGGGAGCAGCTCCACGACCAGCAGTGTGGCGAGTGTGGCGGCGGTCAGGATCATGAACGTCTGGTCGGTCACCCCGATCCGGTACGACACGAACACCTCGACCGCCACCGCGAACACCAGCCACTGGAGCGCCGTCAGCACCAGCGCCGCCCGGGCGGCCTGCGGAGCGTCGGCGCGCCCGCCGATCCAGCGTGCACTCGCACGGACCAGCAGGACCGTGACCAGCAGTTGGCCGACCACGATCACCGTGAGCAGGGCCTGCGACACCCCGCTCACCTCGAAGTAGTTCGACGTCGCCTTCGTCAGGTACGACACGTTGCCCGACCGGAAGGCGAGGTGGAACCACCCCCACGACGACGCCAGCTCGGAGGCGTTGCCGCCGCACGACAGCCCTTCGTAGGCCGTCCAGGCGAGCAGCAGGACAGCGCCGATCGTCCGCCTGCGGGACAGGGCGTCGGTCAGTCGCTGGAGCATGCCCGGACTCTAGGCCCACCGGCCCCGCCGAGTTCCCCCACTGTTCACCTTCCCGGAAGACCCCGTCCCTCGCCCGGCCGGCCCCCGGCTGGTATTCATGACTCTCCCGGCGGCGACGCGGAGAACCGGGCGGCGACACCCCATGGCCAAGAACGGAGACGAGCCGCGGTCGGAGGGCCGTGATCGCCCGACGAACGGCCGTCTGGTCCGCCGCCACCCCCAGTACGCAGCACTCCTGACCGCCGAAGGGCTCTCCGCCACGGGCGACGCCGTGTTCTGGGTGGGGCTGCTCGTGTGGCTCCTGCAGTTCCGCAACGGCACCGCCCTCATCGCCCTGGCGGCGGTCGCCCGTCTCGCCCCCCGGGTGGTCCTCGGCCCCGCTGGCGGCGTCATCGCCGACCGCTACGACCGCCGCAAGCTCCTCGTCGGCCTCGACGTGGTGCGGTCGGCGCTGATGGTGGGCCTGGCCGTCTGGGTGGCGGCCGACCAGGACCCGGTGCTGGTCGTGGCCGGCGTGCTCGTCGTCTACGTCCTGGCCACCCCCTACCGCCCCGCGTTCACGGCCGGCATCCCCCTGGTGGTCGGCGAGCGGGACGCGGCGGCAGCCAACGCGCTCGACGGTGCGGTGAAGCAGATCATGACCTTCCTCGGCCCGCTGCTCGGAACGGCCGTCCTCGTGCTCGGAGCGCCGTCCTGGGCGTTCGCCGTCAACGCGATCACGTTCGCGCTGTCGTCCCTCCTCCTCGTCGGGGTCGGCCGGCTGGGCGGTGCGCCGCCGGGCACCCGGACCCGCCGGGTGGGTCGGAGCTTCCGGGCGTGGCGGATGTCGCTCCAGGAGGGGATCGGCTCGATCGTCGACCAACCGGGTCTGACCCTCACGGTCTGGCTCGTGTTCGTGTTCAGCATCATGCGCGGCTTCGAGCTGGTGCTGCTCGTGCTGGTCGCCGAGGACCGACTCCGGATGGGCGCCGAGGGGGTCGGGATCCTGAACGCCGCCATCGGGGTCGGCGCCCTGTGCACCGTGCCGTTCGTCAGTCGGGTCGCCCGGTCCGGCAGGGCGGGCCGCGACGTCGTCGTGTCGTTGATCCTCAACTCCGCGCCGATCGCGCTTCTCGGCATCATCAACGGGGTGACCCTCGCCTGCATGGCGTTGGTGGCGGTCGGTATCGGCGTCGTGATCTTCGAGGTGCTCGCCGTCACGATCACCCAGCGCATCAGCAGCGTCGCCCAGTTGGGTCGGGTGTTCGGCATCCAGAACATGGCGCTCAACGGCGGCAAGCTCGTCGGCGCGCTACTCGGGCCCCTGCTGGTGTCGCTCTTCTCCCTGGAGTGGGCCCTGCTCGCGGCCGCAGTCCTCGTCTCGGGATCGGCCGTTGTGGCGGTCCCCGGACTCCTCCGGGTGGCCAGGCAGTCCAACGCGCGGCGCGACGCCCTGGCGCCGATCGTGGGCGTGCTCGACGGTCTGGCCCTGTTCGACGGAACGTCGGAGCCCGCCCTCGAGCGGCTCGCCGGCACGGTCACGACGGTCGCGGTCGGACCGGGGACCGAGGTCGTGCGCGAGGGCGACCACCCCGACGACCTCTACGTGATCCGGTCCGGTGCGTTCTCGGTGGTCAAGGGTGGCGTCCCGATCGCCACCCTCGGGCCCGACGACTGCTTCGGCGAGATCGGCCTCCTGCGCGAGGTGCCCCGGACCGCCACGGTCGTCGCCACCGAGGCCGCCGAGGTCTGGCGCATCGGCGGCGTCGAGTTCCTGGTGGCGATCAACGAATCGGCCGCACCACCCGCCGCCCTCCTCGAGAGCGTGTCGACCCGCCTGGCGGAGCAGGGCGACGTCGACCCCTGACCGGTCGGGCGATCAGCGCACCGGCACCGTGACGGCGTTCGACCATGCCGACACCGGGCCCGCACCCCGTTCGTCGTAGGTGGCGTTCACCCGGCACCGATACGTCGCACCGGGCGTGAGGCCCTGCACGACGGTGGCCAGCTCCCGGGTGACGTCGTACCGGGCGGTGCCAGGGCCGATCGGCACGCAGACCACCACGTAGTAGACGACCGGCGGGCCGCCGTCGGGTGCGCCGTACCGCACGGTCGTCCAACGCCGTTCGATCGTCGCCGCCGACGCCGAGACCGGACCCGGTGGGCCGCCGGGCACGGTGATCGACGCCGAGAAGCTCGCGGCCGTCGACGTCCCGATCGCGTTCGTCGCCCAGACCGAGCAGGCGTACCGCTTGCCGGCCGACAGGCCCGTCACCACGATGGGCGACGAAACGCCGGTCGCCGTCCGGGCGACACCACCATCGCTCGAACCGCACCGGGCCGAGTACGCCAGGATCGGCGCGCCCGACGGGTCGAACCGGACGGCGAACGACACCCGCGTCGAGCGACCGTCGGGCATCAGCGGCTCGGTCGCCCGGCTGTCGGGCACCGGGTTCGGCACGGTCACCGGGACGGTGATCACGTTCGACGGTGCGGAGAGCGGCCCTTCGTCGGCGTCTCCGAGGACCCCGAACGGCTCGGGGCCGTAGCGGGCCCGGACCAGACACCGGTAGGCCCGGCCGCCCACGAGGTCGTCGACCACGGCCCACGGCGTGGTCCGGCCGACGTAGCGGACGTAGTCGTCGGGGCCGGTCTCGACCGGCGTACCCACCGGCAGACACCGCACCTGATAGGCGGTGGGGGCGGGACCCGTGGCCGGGGCGGTCCAGGTGACCAGCGTCGAGCGGGAGCCGGGTGCGGGCGGCGATGCCGCGACCGCGGTGGGCGGCGGCG
>JAFMJM010000216.1 GCA_017853455.1 Acidimicrobiia bacterium
GCCACGGTCGCCTGGATCGCCGAGGAGGTGGGCGAGCTCGCCAAGGCCGTCCGCAAGGGCACCCGCGACGAGCAGCTCCACGAGCTCGGCGACGTGCTGGCGTGGCTGGCGTCGCTGGCCAACCAGCTCGACCTGTCGTTCACCGACGCCCTGGCGCGCTACGCCGACGGCTGCCCCCGTTGCGCCGGGACGCCCTGCGCCTGCCCGGCCTGAGCTTCCCCGCACCGCGGCCGATCGCACCGCGGCGGATCAGGCCTCGGCGGCGGCCTTGACGCCGGCCAACGTGGCGGCGATTCCCGCCCGGGTCGGCTCGATCACCCCGTCGAGGTAGGCGGCGGCGTCGGGGACCAGCTGCGAGATGAACGCGTCGTACGGGGGCAGGACCTCCCACGACTCGGTCAGGAGCGTGCCGTCGCCGTCGGGAGCGAGCACGTACGACCAGCGCACCAGTTCGAGGTCACCCTGGAACCCCATGTTGGTGAAGGTGAACTCCTCGCCCGGCCGCGCCGCGTCGACCCGGCACTTGGTGTCCCACTTCATGTCGCCGTTCGCATTGGAACCGGTGAAGGTCGTCCGGGCGTCGTCGTCCCACGATCCCCCGGTGCACGCCGGGCTGAACTCACCGGTGCGCGTGATGTCGGAGACGATCGCGTAGACGGCCTCGGGGGAGGCGGCGATCCGGACGGAGTCGGAGTGGCGGTACTTCGTGATGTCCATGGCCGCGGAGCATACGCCACCCCGCCCACCCGCGGCGGCGGTGCTGGTCAGCCCTCGGGGGTGAAGTCCGCCAGCCGCTCGATGCACTCCCGGGTCAGCGCCGGCAACGACGTCCGCCAGTCGACCCCACCGAGGTCCATCCCCGCTTTGAGGGCCCGCTTGATGAGGAGGGCCGAGGTCGCCGCCTCCTTGTAGCGCACCAGGCAGTGGAACCACTCGAGGTCGGCGGGCAGCGCGCCGGCGGCCGCCGCGTAGGCGTCGAGCAGGGCGACGTCGGACGGCATCGTGGTCGGCTCGTGGTTGCTCCGCATCGGGTGACCGGCCTCTTCGGTGAACATGCAGAACCACGCCAGGTCGAGCCGGGGGTCGGAGAGCGTCCAGATCTCCCAGTCGATCAGCGCCGCGACGGTCTCACCGTCGCACAGCATGTTCCCGAGGCGGTAGTCGCCGTGGCAGAACGACGGCCGCAGCGCGCGCGGCATCGTGGCGAGCAGCCGCTCCTCGGCCTCGAGGTACCGGTCGTTCATCGCCGGCTCGACCGTCTCGAACGCCCGGGTCCAGCGCCGCACCTCGGCCTCGAGGTCGGTCGTCGCCTCGGCCCCCATCCCCACCGTCGCCGGGTCGACGTCGTGGAGTCGCGCCAGCATCTCGGCCGCGCCGAGCGCCCGGGCCGGGATCAGCGCCGCCGTCTCGGGGGTCGGGACCTCGAAGATCGGCTCGACGCACTCGCCCCGGATCAGGTTCATGGCGTGGAACGGCGGCACCTCGGGCGGGGCGCCGTCGTCCTCGAAGTAGACGGTCGGCACCCGCACCCCGGGCGCCCCGGCGAGCGCCCGCATCAGGCGCGCCTGACGCGCCACGTCACGGTTGCGGATCGGCTCGAGCCCGGGAGGCGCGACCTTCAGCACGATCCGCTCGCCCGGCGTGGGTCCGCCCTCGACCAGGGTCGTGTAGGTGAGGCTGGACTGCCCGCCGGTCAGGACCTGCACGTCGGTGCACACCGCACCCGGCGCCCACTCCTGGGCCGCCGCGGTGGCACGGGCGGCGAGATCGGTCAGGTCGAGTTCGGCAGCCATCGGGTCCCCCATCGTCGTGCGGCAGCGCCCGCACCGTACCCGTCGGAGACGCCGGGAGCGCGGGTCCGTGCTCTACGGTCTCGGCCGTGACCGGACCCCCCGACGTCGCCGACGAGGACCGCCGCCACCTCCACTCCCTCGGGTACGCCCAGGAGCTGCGTCGGGGTCTCGGGACGTTCTCCAACTTCGCGATCTCGTTCTCGATCATCTCGGTGCTCTCGGGCGGCTTCACTGCGTTCGCGATCGGCGCCATCTACGGCGGGCCCCTCGCGATCACGACCGGATGGATCGTGGTGGGTGGTTTCGCCCTGTGTGTCGGGATGGCGCTCGGCGAGATCTGCAGTGCGTACCCCACCGCCGGCGGCCTCTACTTCTGGGCGGCGAAGCTCGCGGTGCGCAACGGCGCCCGCTGGGCCTGGTTCGCGGGATGGTTCAACTTCGTCGGCCAGATCGGGGTCGTCGCGTCCGTCGACTACGCCCTGGCCAACTACGTCGTGGCGTTCGTCAACCTCTACTCGGGTCCCGACGGTCCCGTGCTGCGCCCGACCGCCGGCACCCTGTTCGCGGTCTACCTGGTGGTCCTCGCCGCGCACGGTCTCCTCAACGTGTTCGGCGTGCGCCTCGTCAAGTGGCTGGGCGACCTCAGCGTGTGGTGGCACGTCGGGGGTGTGGCGGTGATCGTCGGCGTCCTGACGCTCGGCCCGTCGCACCGCCAACCACTGTCGTACCTGGTGCAGTTCCAGAACAACAGCCCGTGGCGCGGCGGGTTCAGCACCGCGTACGTGCTCCTGCTCGGCCTGCTCCTCGCCCAGTACACGATCACCGGCTTCGACGCCTCGGCGCACGTCAGCGAGGAGACCGTCGGCGCGCGCACGGCCGCACCGCGGGCGATCGTCCGCTCGATCTACGTCTCGGCGATCGCGGCACTGCTGCTCAACTGGAGCTTCCTGCTGGCCGTGCAGAACGGGCCCGGTGGCCACGACCGGCTCGGGGCGATCGCCAACGCGTCGTTCATCACCGCGCCCGTCGCCATCATCGCCGAGTCGGGCATCAGCCTGTTCCTGGTGAAGACCCTGATCCTGATCTCGGTGGTCGGGCAGTTCTTCTGCGGCCTGGCGTCGGTCACCGCCAACAGCCGGATGGTCTACGCGTTCAGCCGCGACGGCGGGATGCCGTGGTCACGGCTCTGGCACCGGATCAACCCCCGGACCCGCACGCCCACCAACGCCGTGTGGGTCGGGGTCGTGACCGCGGCGGCCGTGGGCGCGCTGTCCCTGGTGCAGAACCGGGGCTACGCGGTCGCGTTCTTCGCGCTCACCGGCATCGCCGTGATCGGCCTCTACGTCAGCTACGCCATCCCGATCTGGCTCCGTCTCCGCGCCCGCGACTTCCGCCCCGGACCGTGGTCGCTCGGACGGCGTAGCCGCGTCGTCGGCTGGGTCTCGCTGGTCTGGATCGGCGTGGTGAGCGTGCTGTTCGTGTGTCCGCTGTCGCCGCAGTGGCGCTGGTGGGATCCCGACGAGATCAACTCGGCGAACTTCACCGGGCCGCTGATGGTGCTGGCCACCCTGGCGTTCGGCCTCTGGTGGGTGGTGTCGGCCCGGCGCTGGTTCACCGGGCCGAAGGTGCAGGGCACCCCCGAGGAGCTGTTGGCCGTCGAGCGCGAGCTCGACGCGCTCGAGCACGGCCAGCGCTGACCCCACCGACCGGGTCCGGCTCCCCCGAGGCTGCCGTCAGGCGCGGAAGGCCGCGTCACCGAGGTGGTCGGCGAGGACGGCGTCGAAGGGGTCGTCGCGGCGGGCGCAGGCCTCGAACTCGGCCTCGGCCTCGGCGAGGGCCGCCACCATGAGCGGATGCGACAGGGACAGGCCGGTGACGTTCGCCCGATGCGGCTCCACGCCGTAGTGCGACGTTGCGAAGGCATCGATCCGCGACGTCGGGACGGCCACGAGACCCCGGTCGAGGGCCCGCGCCAGGGCCCGGGGCGATCCGAACACGTCGGTCAGGAAGAAGTTGACGCCGCCCGTGTGGATCGCGAAGGCCCGGAACCAGGCGGCACCGTCGATGCTGCCGTCGGGCCGGAGGTAGTGCCGGGCATCGGCCCGCCGGTCGGCCAGGACCCGGTGCCAGACCGCCGAGAACGTGGCCAGGTGCTCGTCGGACCAGGGTTCGAGCAGGGCGTCCCAGTAGAACCCGAACATCGAACGGAGCCGGTCGCGGACGGGGCGGACCGCGACCACCGTCCGGATCGCCGGGTTGCCGGCACGCACCAGCCGCCGCCGCAGCCACTCCGCCTGGCCGAACGTCGAATGGCCGACGCTCACCTGGAGGTGCCGGCCCGTGGCTCCGGCCCGCCCGACTGCGACCGGGTCGGCCACGGTGCCGCAGATGCATTTCGGCGATCCCTGGGTCCCGCACCAGCACGGCGGATGGGCCGATGAACCCGACGCCCGCATGACCACGCTGAACCACCCGGGTGCCCGCGCCGCCGTGTGGACCATCGAGACGCCGCCGGTCTTCGGGAGGTGGAGGAACAGCTCCGTCGACGAGGCGACGGCCGCACACGCCACGACGCCGGGCACCGCAGTGCGCCACGCCGGCCGGGAGGCACGGGTCGAG
>JAFMJM010000217.1 GCA_017853455.1 Acidimicrobiia bacterium
CTCACGGTGTGGATGGGCTACCGCTACTGGCGGGCGCCGTCGATGAAGCGGGCGTGCGCGCTCGGCGTCGCGATCGCCCTCACCATCGCGTCGCGCTCCGAGATGGGCATGCTCGTCCCGTTCCTCGTGATCCCGTTGATCCTGGCGAGCCGCGACACGTCGTGGCGCGACCGCTGGAAGCGCCTGGTGGCGGCGGGAGCCATCGTGGTCGCGGTCATCGGACCCTGGGTGGCGTGGAACCTCACCCGCTTCGAGGAGCCGGTCACCCTGGCGACGGGGTACGGCATCACCCTGCTGTCGGCCAATTGCGACACCACGTACTACGGCAACGACATCGGGTACTGGAGCATGTCGTGCACCATCCCGACCGGTGACCGCATCCGCGCCCTCGAGATCGACCAGTCGGTCGCCGAGGCGGAGTACCGCAAGGTCGCGCTCGACTACATCCGGGACCACAAGGGCCGGTTCGCGTACGTGACCCTGGTGCGGTGGGCGCGGTACACCGGCGTCTGGGACCTCACCCACCGGTTCGACCAGGTCGCGAAGGACATCAATCCCGAGGGCCGTGAGCCCTACGTCGCCTGGTCGGCCCAGATGATGTGGTTCGCCATCGGCCCGCTGTCACTCGTCGGGGTGTTCCTGCTGCGCCGACGCAGGGTGCCCGTCTACATCGTGGCGGCGCCGATCATCGCGACGATCGTGACGACGACGATCACCTTCTACCAGAACCGCTACCGCTCCTCGGCCGAGACCGCGTTCTGTCTCCTGACCGCCGTCACCGTCGACGCCGTGTGGCGGCGCGTCCGGCGCCGACGCGGTGCCGCCCCGAGTCCCGGCTCCGACCTCGGCCCCGCCGAGCAGCTCGACCGGCCGACGGTCCCGGCATGACCTGGCCTCTGTGGGTCCTGGTCGGTCTCGGAGCGGTCGTGGCGGCGGTGGCCGTCCACGACCTGGTCCAGCGCCGCCACGCGATCCTGCGGAACTTCCCGGTGATCGGCCACCTCCGCTACCTGCTCGAGGCGGTGGGCCCCGAGCTGCGTCAGTACATCGTCACCGACAACGACTCCGACCGGCCGTTCAGCCGCGACCAGCGCCGCTGGGTCTACGCCTCTGCGAAGCGTCAGGACAACCGGTACGGGTTCGGCACCGACAACGACCTCGACCACGAGGTCTCGTACGTGATCGTCAAGCAGTCGTCGTTCCCCCTCGACGGCCCCACCGACCCGTCCGACCCCGACGACGTCGTGCCGATGACCAAGGTCCTCGGTGGTCCGCGCGACCGGGCCCGGGCGGTGCGGATGCCGTCGGTGGTCAACATCTCGGGGATGAGCTTCGGATCGCTCGGTGCGAGGGCCGTGGAGTCGCTCAACCGCGGTGCCGCCCTCGCCGGGTGCTGGCAGAGCACCGGCGAAGGCGGGATCACCCCGCACCACGCCCACGGCGGACCGCTCGTGTGGCAGATCGGCACCGGCTACTTCGGCTGCCGCGACGAGCGGGGGCACTTCGACCTCGCCCGGTTCCGAGACGTCGTGGCCGCCCACCCGGAGGTGCGGGCGGTCGAGCTGAAGATCAGCCAGGGGGCCAAGCCCGGGCTCGGTGGACTGCTGCCCGGAGCCAAGGTCACGCCCGAGATCGCCCGCCTCCGGGGCGTGCCCGTCGGGGTCGACTGCGTCAGCCCGGCCCGCCACTCGGCCTTCCACGACGCCGACTCCCTCCTCGACTTCGTGGAACTCCTCGCCGCCGAGACCGGCCTGCCGATCGGGGTCAAGAGCGCCGTCGGCGACGACGCCCTGTTCGTCGACCTCGCCCGAGCCATGGCGGCCGGCGACCGGGGGATCGACTTCCTCACCGTCGACGGTGGCGAGGGGGGCACGGGCGCCGCGCCCCTCGTGTTCGCCGACCACGTCGCCCTGCCGTTCCGGATCGGCTTCGCCCGGGTCTACCGGGCCTTCGCCGAGGCCGGTGCCACCGATCGACTGGTGTTCCTCGGTGCGGGCAAGCTCGGGCTGCCCCAGAACGCTCTGTTGGCGTTCGCCCTCGGTTGCGACGGCGTCAACGTGGGTCGCGAGGCGATGTTGTCGATCGGCTGCATCCAGGCCCAGCGCTGCCACACCGGCCGCTGCCCCACCGGGGTCGCCACCCAGTCGGCGTGGCGTCAGCGCGGCCTCGATCCGACCCTCAAGTCGGTGCGCTGCGCGACGTACCTCTCGACCCTCCGGCACGAGCTGCTGCGGCTCGCCCGGGCCTGCGGGGTCCCCCACCCCGCCCACGTCACCCTCGACCACCTCGAGCTGCTCGAGGGCCCGACCGGGTCCCGCCCCGCCCGTGAGGTGTTCGACTATGCCCCCGACTGGGGTGCGGCGCCGACGGAGTCGGCATGACCACGGACGTGACGACTCGCCCGTGGTGGCGGACGTTCGGGTTCGGCCTGGCCGTGCTCACCCTCCTCGGACTGGCGATCCGGCTCGTCTACGTGTTGGCGGCCCGCCACGGGGTGTGCGGCGGTGGGATCCTGATCGACGGCTGCCCCGGCGACGCCTGGGTGTACCGGCACTCCGCCAACCTGCTCGCCGACGGCAAGGGGTTCATCTCGCCGGTCGACTACGCGGTGAGCCGCGGCCGCCTGCATCTGGCGTCGGCCGATCACCCGCCGCTGTTGATCGTGGTCCTGGCCGGGTTCTCCCTCGTCGGGCTCTCGTCGTGGCTGGCGCACGGCCTGGTCGTGGTCGCCATCGGCACCGTCAGCGTGGTCGTCGCCGGCCTGCTCGGCCGCGAGGTCGGCGGGCCGCGCCTCGGCGCGCGGGTGGGGTTGATCGCAGCAGCGCTCGTGGCCTGCAGTCCCAACGTCTGGATCAACGACGGCAACATCCTGTCGGAGAGCCCGGCGATCCTGCTGGTCCTCCTCATGGCCTGGACCGCCTACCGCTGCTGGAGGCGGCCCTCGTGGGGTCGCGCCGCTCTGGTGGGGCTCACCATCGGCCTGGCCATGCTGGTGCGGCCCGAGAGCGCGCTCCTCGTGCTGATCGTCGGGGCGCCCATCACGCTCGCGCACCACGCCTCGGCCTGGCGCGACCGTCTGGGCCGGTTCGTGCTGATCGGCGTGGTGGCCGGCGTCGTGTGCGCGCCGTGGGTGGGGTACAACCTCACCCGGTTCAACCATCCGGTGACCCTGTCCACCGGGTTCGGCATCACGCTGGCCAACACCAACTGCGACATCACCTACTACGGCGATCGCACCGGCTATTGGTCACCCGACTGCATCCCGCCGTTCGAGCGCGCGCGTGGCGAGGACCAGTCCGACGACGAGCAGTCCCTGCGCCAGGTCGGGCTCGACTACATCCGCAGTCACCAGCGGCGTTACCCCGTGGTCGTCCTGGCCCGCCTCGGCCGGATGTTCAACGTGTACCGGGTCGGCCAGCAGGTGCAGTTCGACTACTACGAGGGCCGGCCGACCTGGGCGAGCCGGATCGGCCTCGGGTTCTTCTACCCCACCGTCCTCCTGGCCGCCCTCGGCGTCGTCGCGTTGCGCCGCCGGCGGGTGCCGATCAGCCCGCTGGTGGGCCCGATCGTGTTGGTGGTCGTCAACGCCGTCATCACGTTCGGGCACGCGCGCTACCGCGCGCCGGCCGAGGGTGTGCTGTGCGTCCTCGCCGCGGTCGGGCTCGACGCCGTCGTCCGGCGACTCAGTGCTGCGCGACGTCGTGCTCGAGGAGCGCCGCGAACTGCGCCCGCGCCGCTTCCCGCCGCGGCGGCAGGTGCGTCGTCGGGAACAGACCCGGCGCCGCCTCGTAGCCCTTGAGGACGTCGCGGGCGACGGTCACCTTGTGGACCTCGGTCGGTCCGTCGGCGATGCCCATCACCGGGATCATGTTCCACATGCCCTGGAGCGGCATCTCGTCGGACGTGCCCAGCGACCCGTGCAGGTGCAACGCCGGGTAGACCACCTCGAGCAGCGTCTTGGGCGTGAGCACCTTCACCACGGCGATCTCGCGTCGGGCCCGGTGCCCGCCCACCTGGTCGATGGTCCAGGCGGCGTGCAGCACCAGCATCCGGAACGCCTGGAGGGCGATGTAGGCGTCGGCGATCTTCTCCTGGACCATCTGCTTCTTCGCGAGCACCTCCCCCTGGGTCACCCGCGACAGCGCCCGCTCGCACATGAGGTCGAACGCCTTCTGGCACACGCCGATGGTGCGCATGGCGTGGTGGATGCGCCCGCCGCCCAGGCGGGTCTGGGCGATGGCGAACGCCTGCCCCTCACCCCCGAGCAGGTTCTCGGCCGGCACCCGCACGTGGTCGTAGCGCACGTAGCCGTGGGTGCCCTGACCGGGTAGCGAGCCCGCGTGCCCGACGTTGCGGATGATCTCGATGCCGGGGGTGTCGGTCGGCACCAGGAACATCGACGCGCCCTGGTA